>JAKSCH010000272.1 GCA_022360695.1 Gemmatimonadota bacterium | reverse complement strand
CGCGCTCCCGGCGGCCGAGGCGGGGATCGTGCTCGCCGACGTGCCGTGCACGGGCACCGGCGTGCTCCGACGACGTGTAGATTCTCGGTGGCGGCTCACGGAAGCGCGTTTGAGCGAGCTGGTCGAGGTGCAACGTGCTATTCTCGATTCGGCCGCGGCCGCGGTGAAGAAGGGGGGATTGCTCGTGTACAGCACCTGTTCGTTGGAATCCGAGGAGAACGAAGGTCAGGTCGACGCGTTTCTGGAGCGGCACCCTCGGTTCACGCGCGAGGCGAACCCGGACGTACCCGCGCCGGAGGGGTGTCTGACCGCGACGGGCGATCTGTTCATCCGACCCTGGCTCACCGGCACCGATGGCGCGTTCGCCGCCCGGCTGCGTCGGGTCGCATGAGCTTCGAGCGACGCCGAACGGCGTCCACCGGCAACCGCCTGGCGACCTTCGTACGGAGCCGCGCGGGTCGAGGCCTGGTCGTCACCTTGGTCACGTTCTTCGCGGGATACACCGTCGCCGCCCGGGTGTTGTTTCCGTCGGCGGACGATCCGACCGACGCGAACTTCACCGAGGTGCCCGACTTGAGCGGGATCGTCGTCGAGGAGGCGGCCGCTCGGCTGACGGACCTGGGTTTCGTCCCGTCCCTGCGGGGTGCGATCCACCACCCCGAGATCGACGCGGGGCACGTGCTGGCGCAGAGCCCGCTCGCAGGTCAGGTCGCGCGCGAAGGAGACACGATCTACCTCATGCGAAGCTCCGGGCGGGAAACCCGCGTCGTCCCGGAGCTCGTGGGGCTGGCGAGCGATGAAGCCGCCACGCTTCTACGCCGGCTCGGCTTCGACGTCGATGTCGTACGGTCCAGCACCGCCGCTCGCGCGGGTGTGATCGAGACGAGCCCGGAGGCGGGCATCCGGGTGACCCTGCCCGCGACGATCCAGGTAGTCGTGGCTCAGGGCGCCGAGATCGTCCCGGTTCCGGACCTACGGGGTCGCCACGTGGACGACGTGGAGGGCGTCCTCGAGGGGGCGCAGCTCCGGCTCGGCGCCGTGCGCTACCAGGTCGATGCTCCGGAGGGGCCCGGTCGAGTCGTGTCGCAGAGCCCCGCACCGAGCTCTTCGCTCCGGAGCGATGGGTTCGTTTCGATCGTCGTGGCCGGCACGCCGCCCGACTCCGTGAACGCGGACCTGACGGACGAGACCGATCCGCCGCGGCGCGACTCGACGGTCTCCGAGGGTCCGTCCATCGACCCGAGCCCGAGTCGGTAGCGTGGACCTCGGAGCTGCCCTCACCGAGAACTGGCCCTACAAGGTGGCGGCGATCGTCCTCTCGGTCCTGTTGTGGCTCAGCGTATCGGCGGACCAGGAACGCGCCGATCAAAGCATCGCCACCGAGCTCGTGCTCCAGGTCGTCGACTCGACCTGGAGCGTGGCGGAGGCGCCCGCCCAGGTGTTCACCACGTTCCAGGGACGAAGCGGAGATATCCTCGCGCTCTTAAACCGACCGACGCTCCGCAAGGTCATCGAGACGGTCGAAGACAGCGTGATGAACATCTCGCTGCGGCCGAACGAGGTGCTGTACGACCGCACGCTCAGCGTCCGGGCCACATCGGTGAGCCCCGATGAGATCACCGTCCGATTCGAGCGACGGTCCGGAAAGAACGTCCCGGTGCGCGCGCGGAGCGACGCGCGCGCGGCGGACGGATTCATGATCCGCGGGCACGCCGTAGAACCGGAGAGCGTCTGGATCCACGGGCCCGAGTCGTACGTGAGCTCGATCCGCGAGCTCGACACCGAGCCGCTCGAGACCGGCACGATCGATCGCCAGGTGGATCAACAGCTCGCGGTCGTCCTCCCGCCGGGGATGTCCGGCGTCGAAGTCACGCCACCCAGCGTCCTCGTCTCGGTGCACATCGACCCCCTACGCACCCGACGGTTCCAGGTCGTGATCGTCCCCACGGGGAACGGCGCCGCGGCCACGATCCTCGATCCGCCCTCGGTCGCCGTCGAAGTCACGGGAGCGGCCGCCGTCGTCGACGCGCTCGCGCCGACCGACGTGCGGGTCACGGTGGATATCCCGGAGACCGTGACGCAGACCATGTCGATGGCGCTCGACTACGAGCTGCCGGACGGCGTCACGGCGACCGCGACGCTCGACCCACCCCGCGTCTCGGTCGCGCCCGAGGCGGCCCGACCCGTTCCGGACCCGAGTCCGCGATAGGGCTCGCGGACCATGGCTCTTCCAACTCGACGCGATGACCGCCGATACACGGGCGGCCCGGTGCTGGGCATCGAGACGTCGTGTGACGAGACATCCGCGGCGATCGTGGACGAGACGGGCATCCGCGGGCTCGCGATCGCCTCGCAAGACGCGCACGCCGCGTTCGGCGGGGTCGTCCCCGAGATCGCCGCGCGCGAGCACGTGCGATCGCTCGACGCCATGGTCGATCACGCCCTCGATCAGGCCGGCGTCGAGAGCGGCGAGGTTCGAGCCGTCGGCGTCACCGCCGGTCCCGGGCTCGTGGGCGCGCTGCTCGTGGGCGTGAACTGGGGGAAGGCGTTCGCCTTCGCGCGCGAGCTCCCGGTGATCGGAGTGCATCACATGGAAGGACACCTGTACGGAACCGCGCTCGACCACCCGGAGGCGCAGCCCCCCTTCGTCGGGCTCCTCGTGTCGGGTGGGCACACCATGCTGGTCCACGCGCCCGAGTGGGGACGGTACCGGCTGCTCGGCGCGACCCGGGACGACGCGGCGGGTGAAGCCTTCGACAAGGTGGCCCGACGTTTGGGGCTCGGGTATCCCGGCGGTCCGGTCATCGAACGGATCGCCTCCGGGGGGCGACCGGGGTGCTTCTCGCTGCCGCGTCCGATGCTGAACGGCCGGGACGGTCCCGACGATCCGGCCTACTTCGACCTGTCCTTCAGCGGGCTCAAGACCGCCGTCGCCCTGCTCGCGACCGAGCTCGAGGCCTCGGGCGAGATCGAGGGCGCGATCGCCGATCTCGCGGCCGAGTTTCAGGAGGCGGTCATCGAGGTGCTCGTAGAGAAGACGGCGCGCGCGGTCGAGTCGCTGGGGTGCGGTCGCGTCGTGCTCGGCGGTGGTGTGGCGCGTAACGCGTATCTACGACAACGTTTGGTCGAGCGAATCGGGCCGGGCGGCGAGGTGTACGCGCCGTCGTCGCGACTCGCCACCGACAACGCGGCGATGATCGCGGAGGCGGCGCGCCGTCGGTTGCTCGCGGGGGAGTCGAGCCCCTGGTCGCTCAACGCCGACCCCGCGCTCACGTTTCCCGGCTTGGCCCAACGGAGACCCGAACGTGTATCCTGAACTCTTCACGCTGAACCTGCCGGTGATCGGCGAGCTGACGATCACGTCGTTCGGGCTGTTGATGGCGATGGCCTTTTTGACCGGGTACATGGTGCTTCGGTCCGAGACGACGAGGCTCGAGCAGGATCCCGATCTGGCCGCCGACATCCTGCTGGGAGCCCTGATCGGCGGGATCGTGGGTGCCAAGCTCTACTACGTGTTCCTCTACTGGGACCGAACGGCCGCGGACCCCTTCGGCATGTTGTTCTCGCGCGGCGGGCTCGTGTGGTACGGGGGGTTCATCGGCGGGTTCATCGGCGTCGTTTGGGCGCTCCGTCGTCGGGGCGTCCCGATCGGTCTGGGCGCGGACGCGGTGGCGCCGGCGCTGGCCATCTCGTACGCGGTGGGTCGGGTCGGTTGCTTCCTGGTCGGCGATGACTACGGCCGACCGACGGAGTCGTGGGTCGGAATCGCGTTCCCGAACGGTCAACCGCCGAGCACGGCGGCCAATCTCCGCCGGTTCGGGGCGGAGGTGGACCCGGCGGTTCCCGACACCGAGGTGCTGGCGGTCCACCCGACGCAGCTCTACGAGACCGGTCTCTCGCTCCTCTTCTTCTTTCTCCTGTGGAGGCTCCGCCGTCACCCGCACGAGCAGGGCTGGCTGTTCGGCGTTTGGCTGGTGCTCGCGGGCGCGGAGCGACTCTTCGTCGAGGTGTTCCGCGCGAAGGACGACCGCTTCCTCGGTAGCTTCACGCTCGCGCAGGCCATCTCGATCGTGGTCATCATCGTCGGGCTCGCGCTGTTCCTGCGACTGCGCCGACCCGCGGAGGCGCCCGCGACATGAGCGTCCCCGCCTGATCAGTCGCGCAGTGCGCGTGATGCGGCGCGTCTACCGGGCGCGGGTCGCCCTCTTGGCGGTCGGCCTCGGCGCTTCGCCGGCCACGACGGCCCCCATCGAGGCCCAGGTCATCCGCGCGCCGGAAGTCCGATCGCTGAGCTTCCAGGGGAACGAGACGTTCTCCGATAGCGAGCTCCGAGCCATCATCGAGACGCGGCGGACCGAGTGCGTGAGCTTTCTGCTCACCCCGTTCTGCGCGCTCACCGACTGGGGCTTCGCGCACCGGCGCGGATATCTGGATTCCCTCGATGTCGCCGGCGACGCGCTGCGGCTCCGGACGTACTATCGGCTCCGCGGGTTCTTCGAGTCGGATGTCCAGCACCTGATTCGTACGACCGGCTCCGAGGCGCGGGTCGGGTTCGTGATCGACGAAGGTCCTCCTACCTCGATCGACACGTTCCGGGTCACGGGGCTCCCTCCCACCATGTCGCAGGCGACGGCGAGCCGTCTGCTCGCCGTCGATAGCGGCGACCGCTTCGACCAGCTCCGGCTCGAGGCGGGCAAGGACAGTCTCGTCCGCAGTCTGCGCCAGCGTGGCTACATCGAGGCGCTGGTCTTCGAGGAGACGAGCCGGGAGACGAACGGACCCGCGCACGTGTCGCTGGAGGTGAGTCCCGGCCCGCGGTTCCGAGTGGGAGAGATTCGACTCGAGGGCGCGGACGCGATCGGGGAAGAGGTCGTGCGAGCGCTGCTCACGATCCGACCCGGTCAGTACTACGACCAGCGTCAAGAAGAGGAGAGTCAGCGTCTCCTCTTCGGGCTGGACGCGATCCGCTTCGCCTCGATCTCGCGAGAACGACCCGGTGGCGCGCGCGGCGACTCGATCGTCGATCTTCGCGTCGTCCTCACCCCCGCTCAGGTGCGCGCCGCGCGGGGCGGAATCGGCGGCAGCACCGACGAGTGCCTACAGACCGAGGCCACGCTGACGCACCGGAACCTGTTCGGCGGGGCGAAGCGACTCTCCGTGACGGCGCGGCTCAAGAACATCTTCGCGCAGCAGCTGGGCGGTGCCTTCCCATGCTCCGATGTCGGGACCGACTCGGATTTCCGGACGCTCAACTATCTCCTCCAGGCGGAGCTGTTCGTCCCGGTGTTCCTCTCCGGCAGGAACAGCTTTCGCGCGACCGTGTTCGGAGAGCGCGAGACGGTTCCCGACGTGTTCATCCGGGAGGGCGTCGGCGCGGACCTCTCGGTCACCCGCCGGTTGAACCGCCGTATGACCGCCACGTTCGGTTACGAGCCCGAGTTCACCGGGTTCGCGCAGGAATCGGCCGATATCTTCTTCTGCGTGAACTTCGGATTTTGCGCCCCCGAGGACATCGCCACCGTGACGCAGGCGAGGTGGCTCGCGCCGCTCTCGTTCGGCTGGGTGTTCACCGGCACGAACGATCCGCTCCAACCGACCGACGGCTTCTATATGACGGCCGAGCTCGAGAACGCCGGAACGATCACGGGCTCGGCGTATCGGTACGTCCGTGGGACGCTCCAGCTCGCCGGGTTCGCGCAGCTCGACGATGGGCTGGTGTTGGCCGGCCGGACGCGGTTCGGCGTGGTGGAACCGACGCGCGGCCCGTTCTCGGTCGCGGATCCGACCCGCGAGCAGGACGTCATCCACCCGGCCAAGCGCTTCTTCGCCGGCGGCTCGCAGAGCATCCGCGGGTTCGGGCAGAACCTGCTGGGGCCGCGGGTGCTGGTCGCCGATCAGATCGAGGATTGCGCGACGGAGGCGTTGTTGAATTGCGTGCAGCGGCTCGCCGCGGAAGACCCCGGAGCCTTCGACCAGCGGCCGAACGGCGGGAACGCTTCGTTCGAGCTCAGCCTGGAGCTCCGCGAGACCCTGAGCCCGCGGTGGGGGTTCGTGCTCTTCCTCGATACGGGGAACGTTTGGGAAGACCTGTCGAATCTGGAGGCACCGATCTGGACTCCCGGAGCGGGGATCCGTTTCCGAAGTCCCATCGGTCCCATCCGCCTCGATGTGGGGTACGACCCGACCGGGCCGACACAGCTGCCGGTCGTCGTGTCGCTCGACAACGGGACGTTGATCGAGCTCGACGATCCGGTCGTGTTCGATCCCTTCACGTTCGATGATCCGTCGCTGTTGAGAGAGATCCTGCGTCGGTTCCAGTTCCATATCTCGATCGGAGAGGCGTTCTGAGTCGCGACGAGCGCGAGGCCGGCGCCGCCGAGACCCCCGGCCCCGAGACGACCGAGTCGGCGTCGTCGGACGCCGACGCTACGGACGCCGCTCCCGATGGCGGCGCGAGCCGACCGCGACGCTCGCGTCGTCGTCGTCGCCGGTCGCGCGCGCTCGGTCGCGCCCTCGGGCTGCTCTCGCTCGGGATCGCGCTCGCCTTGTTCCAGTTCACGCAGACGACGACGGGACGAAACGCGGCGGTTTCCCTCCTCCAGCGCACGCTCGCCGCGGAAGTGAACGGAGAAGTCCGCATCGGCCCGGTCTTCGGAGGCAACCTCGTCACGCGAATTTCGATCAGTCGTTTCGAGATCCGGGATCCCGATTCCGAGATCTTCGTCGCGCTCGACAGCGTGACCGTCGAGTACGATCCGCTCGCGCTCCTCCGTAGCCAGCTGCGAATTCGACGACTGCACGCCATGGGTGTCGATGTGCGGCTCATCCAGTCGCCCGACGGGACGTGGAACTTCGATCGCGTGTTCGGAGACGCCGAGGGCGATGCCGAGCTCGATCCGGCGGAGCCGACCGACTCGACGCTCGTCGCGGTCCGCGACGAGATGGAGGATGCCTCGATCGTCGGCGAAGAGCCGGGCGATCCCTTCCGGTTGATCCTCGGCGATGCCAGCGTCGAATCCGGGTCGATCGAGATCCGCACGCCGTGGACCGCCGGTCTGGAGGGCGTCGACAAGCGTCGAGCGGTTCGCGAAGCCGAGTCCGGCGGATCCCTATGGGCGATCCGGAAGACGGACGACGGCGAGTACGAGCGCGTGTACCGGCTCGACGGCATCCGCGGCCGCTTCCCCGAGCTACGAATCGTCGATCCGCCGCGGCCGCTCGAGCTGCATCTCGATGAGGTGAGCGCCCGGTTGAGCGCCGTACGCCAGCCGCTCGAGCTCGGTCGTCTGAACGCGCGGGCCACGTTCGGCGATTCGATCCACATCGAGGTCGACCGCTTCGAGACGGACGGCTCGGTCGTGTTCGGAAGCGGCTGGGTCGCGAGCGATGCGTCGCTCGAATACGCGTTTCGGCTCAGCGCGGACCCGCTCGATTTTCGCGACGTGTCCTGGCTCCCGGTGCCGCTGCCCGAGACGGGGGGTGGTCCGATGGCCATCGACCTCGCATCGCGGCGCGGAGACATGGTGGTCAGCGTGGCCGATGCGGACGCGAGGAGCGACGACACGCGGATTCGTGGCGGCTTCACGCTCGCGGTCGAGCGGACGCCGCGTTTCGAGGATATCGACGTGGACTTGGCGCCCCTGCGGCTGAGCTGGCTCGACGAGCTCCTCGATCGAGACACCGAGGTCGACGGATGGGTACGAGGATCGCTCACCGGTCGAGGACGAATCGACGATCTCACCGTCGAGGCGGATGTCACGCTCGAGGATGTCGAGTCCGGCACGCCGCCGTCGACGCTCCGGGCTCGCGGCGGGCTCGGCCTCGAGGAACCGTACCCGCTACGCGCGCTGGATCTCGAGTTCGAGACGTTCGAGCCTCGGTGGGCTCGCATCCTCGGGCTCGATGCGACGCTCACCGGTCGCGTCGACGGGAGCGTGACGCTGGATCGACCGGGAGGCGAAGCCCTCTCGTTCGACGGCGCCGTATCGCACCTGACCTCCGCCGGGGATCTGTCGAGGCTCTCGGGGTCGGGAACCGTGACCCTCGATGAGCGGTCCTCGGTCGACCTGGTGGCCGACGTGCGACCGCTCGCGCTCACGGTGCTGAGACCCTGGCTCCCGGACATCGATCTGGCCGGATCCGTGTCGGGGCCCGTCCGGGCGCGTGGCGATCTCTCCGGGCTCTCGGCGCGCGCCGCGCTCCAAACCGAGCGAGGCCGGCTGACGCTCGATGGCACGTTCGTGCTGGACTCCGATGAGCCGCGATACGACACGGAGATCGAGGCGTCGGACTTGTCGCTCGACCAGTGGCTGGAGGGGGCGCCCGAGTCCCGGCTCGCCGTCCGCGGTCGGATCAACGGCGAAGGGACGGACCCCGCGACGCTGGACGCCGCCTTCGATCTCGAGATCCTGCCGTCGGAGCTGGATCAGGCGGAGATCTTCGACAGCCGCGTCCGGTTCCGGGTGGCGGACGGTCTCGCCACCATCGACACGCTCGCCGTCTTCTCCGACGTCGGCACGCTCTCGGGACGGGGCCGGTTCGGACTCGCCGAGGGGCAGTTGGGCACGCTCGAGTTCGAGGCGGACGTGCGCGATCTGTCGCGCTGGAACCGTTGGTTCGGCGAGGAGATCCCGGGCGGCGATGTCACCGAGCCGAGCGACGCGTTGTTCGAGAGCTTCGAGGCGGCGTTTCGGGCCGATGCCGACGAAGGCCCGATCGACGGCCTGTCGGGTCGGCTGTCCGCGCGGGGCGTCGCGGTCGGACGCTGGGAAGACTTCACCGTCGAGGCGTTCCTCGAGGGCTCGCAGCCCCGGTATCGCGGGTACCGCGCCGATACGCTCTCGGCCCGGGTCCAGCTTCTCGAGCCACCGAGCACCGACGCCGCGGTCGTCCAACTCACCGCCTCGGGTGCGGAGCTCGAGGGGAGGAGAATCGACTCGCTCTCGGTTCGGCTCGAGCGCTCCGAGCCGGGGGCCGTCGCGCTCGATCTGCACGCGCGTCGCGATTCCACGGCCGAGCTGTCCGCGAGCGGCGATCTGGAGGCGGGGGATCGATGGTCGACCGGGCTCGATCGACTCCGCGTCCGACTCGGCAAGCTCGAGTCGACGCTCGTGCGCCCGACGCGGATCACGTACTCCGATTCGGCGCTCGTCGTCGACGAGCTGGCGCTGACCGGCCCGCTCGGCCGCGTCGAAGCCGACGGTCGCGTCCCCGCGGTCGGCGAGGGCGACCTCGCGCTCGAGCTGTTCGGGATCCGCGTGGATCAGCTCGGCTACCTGGTCTCGGAGGCGCCCGAGGTCGGCGGTACGCTCCAGGGCTCGGGGCGCGTGGTGGGCACGCTCTCGGATCCGCGGATGACGGGGCGAGTACGGGTCACCCAGCCGTCGATCCGAAACCAGTTCTACGCCGATCTCGAGGCCACGGCCGAGTACTCCGATCGACGAGTGGACGGCGTGATCGACCTGAGCGGAGAGGAGGCGAGGCTCGCGAGGCTCAGCGGTTCGGTGCGGACCGATCTGTCGTTGCTCGATGTCGAGCGTCGCCTCCTCGATGACCCGTTCGACTTCCGGATCCAGGGCGACAGCGTCCCGTTGGCCCTGCTCGAGCTCCGCGTCCAGGGGCTCGAGGAGATCTCCGGGATCGGGGACGCGGACATCAGCCTCCGAGGCGCGCCCGGGGAGCTGCGGTACGGGGGGCAGCTCGAGCTGATCGACGGTCGCGCGTGGGTGCCCGACCTGGGCGTGTGGATGACCGGCGTCGGGGGCGAGATCGAGTTCTCCGGCTCGGAAGCGCGGATACGCTCGGGTCGCGTGTCCTCGGACCTCGGAGGGTTCGTGCAGCTCGGTGGCGTCGTGGACATCGCATCGTTGGCCGACCCGGAGTTCGACCTCGATCTCGAGGCCACGGATTTTCACGCCGTGTCGCGGATCGACATGTCGCTCGCGATCGGCGGGACGGGCACGCTCGGAGGGCGCTATACGCAGCCGCTTCTGACGGGTCGGTTCCGGTTGTCGGAGGGCGACCTTCGACCCGACGAGTTCCTCCGGGCGCGTCAGGTCATCGACCTCAGCGATCCCGCCGTGTACGCTCTGCTCGACTCGGCTTCCGTGGGCGAGCGACGTCTGCTCGAGCGCTTCCGCAACGAGTTCATGGACAACCTGGTCGTCGACGCCGAGGTGTCGCTCGGACCCAACCTGTGGCTGCGTTCGCCCGAGCTCGACGTCGAGCTCGTGGCCCGAGACCTCGATGTCGACGTCGACCGCGCCCGCGATTCGCTGACGGTCGTCGGTGGGGTCGGCCTCCCGCGCGGCACGTACCGTTTCGATCGGCTGCCGCCCTACGTGCAGTCCCTCCGCATCACCGAGGGCTCGCTCCAGTTCGTCGGGAACCCGGACTTCAACCCGAATCTCGACATCACGGCGGAATACAGGAATCGCACCGAGGAGGGTCCCGTCGTCGTGGAGGCGCGGATCGGAGGCACCCTGCGCGAAAGCACGCTCGAGCTGTCGAGCACGCCGCCGATGAGCGACACCGATCGGCTGTGCTTTCTCGCGGTCGGGACGCCGTGCTACCAATCGGCCGACGCGGAGCTGGGGCAGCGTCTCGTGCGGCAAAGCATCCTCGGTACCGTGAGCACCGGCATCAGCTCCGCGCTGGTCGGCTCGACCGGTCTGTCGTACTTCAACCTTCGATCCGTCGGTGGGAGCAACGGATCCACGGGTATTCGAGGCTCACAGAGCGTGTTCGATCGTACGGCGGTCGAGTTCGGCGTCTACGCGAGCCAGGACATCTTCCTGTCGTTCTCGCAGTCGCTCGGCGGCGGCCCGCCTCGCGCCACGCTCGAGTGGTCGTTCCTCCCCAACTGGACGTTGGAGGCGCGCGCCGACTCGCGGTTCGACGAGCGGCTGTTCGGCCTCTCCCGCGGGACCAGCCTCGCCAACGAGCAGACGTTCGGTTTGTTCCTGTTCCGCGACTGGGACTTCTAGTGTGGTGTATCAAAAGTCCCTTGCCATTCGAGCGGCGCTGCATCCCGCTCGCCGGCGTTGCTCGATCTCGACGTAGCTATGGCTACGCCTTCGTTCTCGCGCCTTGGCGAGCGGGCGCCTCACCACTCT
>JAKSCH010000090.1 GCA_022360695.1 Gemmatimonadota bacterium | reverse complement strand
AGAGTGGTGAGGCGCCCGCTCGCCAAGGCGCGAGAACGAAGGCGTAGCCATAGCTACGTCGAGATCGAGCAACGCCGGCGAGCGGGATGCAGCGCCGCTCGAATGGCAAGGGACTTTTGCTGCACCACACTAGGGAACCAGCTCCGGCTGACGCTTCTTGAGGACGAACAGCCCCTCTCGCATGCTCGACACGATGATGTTGCCGGACTCGAAGAAGGGGTAGTTGCTCCACGAGCCCGCGAAGCCCGGCGTATCGGGGCTTCCGGGGACCGTGTCGAAGAAGCCGACCGGCTTCGGGTTCTCCGGGTCGGAGATGTCGAAGATCCGTAGCCCGCTCACGTAGTTGGACTGGTACATGAACTGTCCGCGCACGTACAGGTTGTGGTCCGACGCGGGATTGTCCTGGACGAACTCGTTGACGAGGATCGGGTCGTCGAGGTCCTTCACGTCGAACACGAGCGTCCGCGTCCCCTCCGTGCCCCCCGACAACTCGTCGAGCTCGTCGTTCAGATAGAAGTACGCCTGATCCTCGGACAGCCAGCCCTGGTGCGCGTACGCGACGTTCGGATACGCGGCGGACGAGATCGGGGTCGGGCTGCCTTTGTCCGAGACGTCGCCGATCCCGAGCGCGCTCTCGCTCGCGTTGAAGCAGATCTCCTTCCCGGCGTAGTCGGCGTCCGGACCGCGGTAGTTCACGCACTGCGCGTCGTGCGTGTACCCCGGTCCGTTCTGCCCCGTGTTCGGGTCGGCGTAGCAGCCCGCGAACGTCGGATTCTTCGGATCGCGCAGATCGACCATGTGGAGCGCGCCCCCACACGTCTCACCGCCGCCGCTTCCCCCGACGACGTAGGCGAACCCGGACTCCTCGTTGATCACGATGTTGTGCGCCGAGGCGAACTCGGTGTAGTTGGCGTCCTCCGTGAACTCGACCGGCGCGTCCGTGACGTCGCGTAGACGCGTGAGATCGAACACCTGGATCCCGTGCTGACCCGCGTTGTCCGCGACGACGAAGGTGTGGTTCGCGTAGACCTTCATGTCGCGCCACAGATTGGGCGTGGCGCCGTCCGTGAGGGGGAGGTCGCCGAGGAAGACGGGATTCTCCGCGTCGGTCACGTCGATGAACGACGTGCCATCGAACCGGCCCAGGATCGCGTACTCACGGCCGGTGTCCGGATCCGTCCAGCCCCAGATGTCGCTGACCATGATCCCGCGGTCGCCGCCGACCTCGCGCACCGGCATGAACGAGACGAGCTCGACATCCTCGCAGGCGAAGCCGGCCACCGTGCCGTCTTCGCCGCACCTTTGCTCGCCACCGGTCTCCGCGGCGTATCCGAACTCGGCTTCGTGCACCGCGGCGGCCTCGGTCCACTCGCCGTTCGCGGCGCGCTCGAACACGAACCCGATGCCTTCGAAGAACTCCGAGGCGGGCGCCCCCACGATCGCGAAGTCGTCTCCACCGGCGACCGAGCCGCCCACGAAGCCCATCAGTCCGCGCGTCTCGGCGGTCAATCGGGCTTCGTCGTTCCAGCCGCCGTCGCCGATCGCGAGGACGTACGCCGAGCCGGTGAGCTGCGGCGGCGGGCCCGGAGCCCCGACCACCACGCGCTCGCCCGCCAAGCCGAGCGAGAAGCCGAACAGGGTCTGCGGGGTCGCGCCGGCGGGGGTGTGGCGGTCGACGAGGCTCCATTCGCCGTCGCCGTCCGGGGCGAACCGGAGGACCGTACCGGTCGCTTGATCGGCGAGCGGCGCGGTGACCAACGCCTCGCCATCCCGCAGCGCCACGGCGACGCCCATCGAGCCGGGCTGCGACGCGAGGTGCGCCACCTGCCCCCACTCATCCCCCGAGCGTCGGAAGACGAACGCGGCCCCCGCCTGGTACGCCGGGCTCGGACCGACCATCGCGAGCCCGAAGGGACCGGGCGCGCCCACGAGCGCCAACCCTTCGGCGATGCTCACCGCCGCGCCGAAGTTCGCGTCGGCGACCGCTTCCGCGCCGGTCAGCTCGGTTCGTGTCCAGCCGTTCGGACCCTCGGCGTATACGAAGGCGGACCCCGACTCGCCGCGCCCCGGCGCCCCGATGATGCTGACGCCGTCGGAGATCGAGACCGCGGAGCCGTACCGGTCGCCGGGCTGTCCGCCATCCGGTCCTTCGGATCGGTCGAGGAGCGCCCACCCGTCGTCGTCCCGACCGAAGACGTAGGCCGCGCCGCGCTCTTCGTTCTCCTTCGGGGCGCCGACGACCAGGAGCTCGCCGTCCGCGGCGATCGCGGAACCGAATCCGTCGCCGAACACGCCGCCGGGCGACGAGATCGAGGCGACCTCCTCCCAGCCGCCCGGTCCCCGCTCGTACACGTGCACGCTGCCGGCCTGGGAGCCCGGCATCGGGAAGACCGGGAACTCGCCGGGCCTCCCGACGAAGATCGCGTCGCCGGAGACGGCGGTCGCGGCCCCGAACCCGATCCGCGCCTCGGCATCGAGCCCGAGCCGCGCGGCGGCGTGGGTCTGGGCGAAGAGGGGCTGGAAGCCGGTTGCCCCCACGACGATGAGAGGTGCGAACAGGCGATACGAACGCATGGCGGAATGCTCCTCGTGATGGCGGAATCGAGCGCGCAAGGTACCCCGCGGCGCCGCCCGGTGTAACCGCCGGGGCGTCGATCGTTCTGGAACGGGTCGACCGGGTCAGACGGGGTCGACCCGCGAGCGGGTCGGTCCGGGCTCGTCAGCCGGGGACGCGGGCTTCCAGACCGGATTCACGCGTGGGCACGTGATCCAGCTCCGGTAGCAAGCTCCGATCTCGATACCATTTCGCCGTACGCCGCAATCCCACCGCCAGGCTCACCGTCGGCTGGTATCCGAGCAGGCGCTTCGCCTTGCGGATATCGAACGCGCGGTTGTTGGTGAAGAAGTCCACGCGTCGTCGGTAGAGCAGCGGCGCGACCCCGAACGGGCGCGCCACGATCTCGTTTGCGTGCGCCAGGAGGCGTACCGGCCCCGCGGGCAAACGCAGCAAACGCTGATCCTCGCGCCCGAGCACCCGAGCGAGCTCGGCCAGGAGCTCGCCGAGCGTCGGGATCTCACCGCCCCCGATCAGGAACGCCTCTCCGGGAGCGGCCTCGTGCTCTCCGGCGAGGAGGAGCGCATCGACCAGGTCGTCGATGTAGACGAGATGGTAGCGCGCCGTTCCGCTGCCGAGCATGAGCACCCGATCGCGGTTGCACATCTTGAACAGCTTGAGCAGGCGCGTATCACCGGGGCCGTACACCGGGGTCGGTCTGATGACGGCGACTTCGACGCCGAGACGCGCACCCAGCTCCCGCGCGAGCTCGTCTCCCTCGGCCTTCGAGATCTCGTAGACGCCATCGGGACGAAACGGCGCGTCCTCATCGAGGAACTCACCCTTGGGCACATCTCCGTGGATGCCGCACGTCGAGCAGTGAACGACCCGCTTGACGCCGCTCTCGGCCGCCGCGGAGATGAGACGTTCGGTAGCCTCGACGTGGACCTCGAAGTAGTTCGAATCGGGGAGGCCGGGCTCGCGGAACGACCCGGCGATCCCGTAGATGAGCTCGCAGCCGGCCACGGCGCGGCGGACGGCCCGGTCGTCGCGAACGTCGCCCTCGACGACCTCGACGCGATCCATGAGGCCGGTCGAGAGGCGATCGGAGCTGCGGACCAGCACGCGCACGCGGTCGCCACGCCGCAGGAGGCGCTCGACGAGCGCGCTGCCGATGAACCCCGTGGCGCCGGTGACCAGGGTCGTGCCACCATGCTCGCCGCTCGCGCGATGCGTAGGACCGTGCTCCGGCTCGAGCCGACCATCAGACCGAGGCGTACCCGTCATCCCTTCCTCCTCCCCATCCATCCGACCATCCGCGAAAACTCGCCCCCGCACGCGCCTGGCCGCGCGCCCGAATCACCCCCCAAGTGCGCAAGAACAAAAAAGATAGAGGCTTCCATCGTGGCATGCGAACCGAGAGAATGTCCTCGGGCTCTGAACGGCCGCCATGGCCATGCGAGGTGTCGTGGACGATTCGATCGTTGGCATCGTTCCCGCAGCGGGCCGAGCTCGCAGGCTCGGCGATCTGTCCATTTCAAAGGCGCTCTTGCCCGTCTATCTGGATCCGACGGACTCCGAGCGTGCACCGCACCCCGCGTGCCACTGTTTGTTGCGCCAGATGCTCCGGGATGGAATCCGGACCGCGATCGTCGTGACGCTCGAGGAGGCGACCGACGTGCGCGAGGCGCTCGGCTCCGGTGGCGCCCCGCTCCCCGACCTGCGCCACATCTCGCTCGCGGCGTCCCACAGCCCCGTCTTCAGCGTCGCGGCGGCGACGCGTACGGTCCCGGAGGCGAACGTCGCGTTCGGGTTTCCGGACATGCTGTGGCGCGCCGACGCGCCGTTCGAGCGCCTCGTGTCTCGTCTTGCGCTCGGCGCCAGCGTGACGATCGGGTTGTTCCCGACGAGTCCCGACTATCCCACGGCCGAAGTCGAGACCGATGACGCCGGGCGCGTCGTTCGATTCCACGACCCGACGCCCGCGTCGGGTCGCCCCACCTGGGCGCTGGCGGCCTGGACTCCCGCGGTCAGTCGAGCGTTGGAGCGAATCGCGGACCACCCTCCGGACCCGGCGGCTCCCGAGTTGGATCTCACGGCCGCGCTCGTCCGTCTGTTGGCGGAAGGATTCCGGATCGATGCCGTTCGGATCTCCGAAGAACCCTTCTTCGATATCGGCTCGCCCGAGCGACTCGAGGCCGCGTTGCGTCGCGCCGCCGGCTGACGCGGACGGCGGCTTGCCAGCCGGTTTCGCGCACCAGAGCTTCTCCCGCCGTGACCGACCACAGCCTCTACGTCCTGACCATCCTCTGTCTCGTGATCGGTCTCACCGAGTGGATCGTGAGACGGAGCTGGCTGCGTCACGTGGGTACGGCGCTGCTCGTGATCGTCGTCACGGCCGTGATCGCCAATCTCGGGCTCCTGCCGACGACATCGACCGCCGAGAGCCCGGTGCCCGTCTACGACGCGATCTTCGGGACGGTGGCTCCGCTCGCGATCGTCTGGCTCCTGCTCAAGGTCAACCTCAAGGACGTTCTCCGAGCCGGCGTGCCGATCATCTCGCTGTTCTTGATCGGCTCTCTCGGCACCGTGGCCGGGGTGCTGGCCGGGATGTGGATCATCGATGGCCCCGAGAGGATCGGACCGCTCTATGACGCGCTCGGCGGGATGTTCACCGGGACCTACACCGGCGGCAGCGTGAACTTCAACGCGATCGCGATCGAGTACGACGTGATGCGCGAGGCCGTGCTGTTCGGAGGAGCGGCGGCCGTCGACTCGATCATGACGACCGTCTGGATGGCGGCGACGATCGCGATACCGCGCTGGCTGCGTCCGCGTTGGCCGAGCCGAGACGACGCGAGGCTCGACGACGCCTCGCCCGGTGCGCCGATCGATCGAACGAACGCCGCGGGACGCGGACCGGATCTGGGCATCGAGGAGGACACCGAGAAGATCCACCCGGTGGATCTCGCCCTCGTCCTCGCGATCGGCTTCGGGACCCTGTGGGCGTCGAACCGACTCGCCGAGGTTCTGGCCGCCCGCGGCGTC
This sequence comes from Gemmatimonadota bacterium, assembly GCA_022360695.1. GTDB lineage: Bacteria > Gemmatimonadota > Gemmatimonadetes > Palauibacterales > Palauibacteraceae > Palauibacter. The sequence continues at coordinate 8,923 of JAKSCH010000090.1, read as the reverse complement.
GACATCCCCGCGATCCTCATCCTCACCGTGATCGCGCTCGCGCTCGCCCAGGTCCGACCGATCTCCGCGATGGCCGGCAGTCGAACGCTCGGTTTGTACTCAGTCTACCTCTTTCTGTGCGTGATCGGCGCGTTCTGCGACCTCGGTGCGCTGGCGTCCATCGGCGGTCTGGGGTCGGCCTTGCTCGTCTTCACGTTCACGATCGTGGTCGTCCACGGCGCCATCACGTTCGGCGCCGCCCGCCTGCTACGACTCGACGTCGACATCGCGGCGGTCGCCTCGCAGGCCAACGTCGGTGGCGGCACGAGCGCGCTCGCGCTCGCGCGGAGCCTGGGGCGAAGCGATCTCGTCCTGCCGGCCGTGTTGATCGGATCCCTGGGCAACGCCGTCGGTACCTTCCTCGGGTTCTGGGTCGCCCGTAGTCTCCTTCCGGGATTGCTGGCATAGTCGCGACCATCTCAGCCACCGAGCACGAATGAAGCGTCTCGTTCATCCCCGGAGAGCCCGCGCGGTCGCTCGCCGCGGCGCCGTCATTTCGCTTATCGCTCTCGCTGCCCTGGCGTCTCCGCGCGGAGCGCGCGGTCAAGACGAGCCGCTGGATCTCGTACTCGCGGGAGGCCGCGTGATGGACCCGGAGTCGGGTCTCGACGCGATACGAGACGTCGGGGTGCGCGACGGACGGATCGTCGTGATCTCCGAAGCGGAGCTCGACGGCGAGACGGTCGTCGATGTCTCCGGGCTCGTCGTAGCACCCGGCTTCATCGACCTGCACGCGCACGGTCAGGATCTGTTCAGCAGTCGGCTCCAAGCGAGGGACGGCGTGACCACGGCGCTCGAGCTCGAGGGTGGCGCCGGCGATATCGAGGAGTGGTACGCGAGCCGGGAGGACAACCGGACGATCCACTACGGCGCGACCGCCTCGCACGGTCGCGCGCGGGCACACGCGCTCGGGAGCCAGACGGCGGCGATTCGCGAGCCGGCCGGTCTGGAGCACCTGGCGATCATGGAGAACCGGCTACGAGATGAGCTCCGGAAGGGAGCCCTCGGGATCGGGTACGGCATCCAGTACACGCCGGGCGCGCGTCGCGAAGAGATCTTCCGGCTGTTCGAGCTCGCGGCGGAGGAGGGCGTCACGAACTTCGTGCACATCCGCTACGCCGGAATGGTGGAGCCGGGGAGCGGCATCGAGGCGGTGCACGAGATGATCGCCAATGCCGCGGCGACCGGCGCCGGCGTGCACATCGTCCACGTCGGGTCGAGCGGGCTCCGGCAGGTTCCCGCCATTTTGGACATGATCGAGGGCGCGCGGTCGCGGGGGCTCGACGTGAGCACCGAGGTCTATCCGTATACGGCCGCGTCCACCGGGATCCGGGCGGCGATCTTCGACCCGGGTTGGCGCGAGCGGATGGGCGCCGATTACGGGGACATCGAGTGGGTCGCGACCGGCGAGCGTCTCGACTCGCTCGGCTTCCACGAGCGACGCGAAGAGGGCGGCATCATCATCGCGCACATCATCCCGCGGGAGATGGTCGTGATCGCGCTCGCTCACCCGGGCGTCATGGTGGCGAGCGACGGCGTCCCGTTCGTAAACGGTCGCGCGCACCCACGCGGCGCCGGGACGTTCGCTCGCGTGCTGGGCCGCTACGTCAGGGAGCAGAACGTCCTGTCGCTCATGGATGCGTTGGCGAAGATGACGCTCCTCCCCGCGCGCCGTCTCGAAGGGGCCGTGCCTCAAATGCGGAACAAGGGTCGAATCCGAGTCGGCGCGGATGCCGACATCACGGTGTTCGATCCCGAGACCGTGATCGACAACGCGACCTTCGCGGAACCCGCGCATCCTTCCTCGGGAATCCCCCACGTCCTCGTCGCCGGGACCTTCGTCGTTCGGGACGGGACGCTGGTGACCGACGTCTTCCCGGGCCAAGCCATCCGCCGACCGCACTGAGCCGGGCGTTCACCCGGCGTCATCACGTGGATAGGTTGGGGTTCCGTTCAGCACCACAACCCGAGGCGTCGCCCATGCTTACCAACGTCGGGCCGCGAACTGTCGGCCGCACCCCTCGCCGCGCTCGATCGGCATCACTCCCATCGCTCGGTCTGTTGGCGGCGATCGGGATGATCGCGCCCGGTCCGATCGCGATCGCGCAGGAGAGCGAGGCCACCGAAGAGACACGTACCTACCGGAGCCTGACGTGGAGAAACGTGGGTCCGCTTCGCGGCGGCCGCTCCTCGGCAACCGCGGGCGTGCCGACCGACCGATTGACGTACTACTTCGGGGGCGCCGGAGGCGGCGTGTGGAAGACGGAGGACGCGGGCACGACCTGGCGCAACATCACGGATGGGTTCCTCGATACATCGTCCGTCGGGGCGATCGCGGTCTCCGAATCGGACCCCAACGTCATCTATGTGGGGATGGGTGAGCACGCGATCCGAGGCGTCACCACCTCGCACGGCGACGGCGTCTACCGGTCCACCGACGCCGGTCGTACGTGGGAGCACGTCGGGCTCGAGCCCACGCACACGATCGCCCGGATCCGGATCCACCCGCGAGATCCCGATGTGGTCTACGTCGCGGCGCAGGGGTCGCCCTTCGCGCCCACCCCGGAGCGCGGCATCTATCGTTCGATCGACGGCGGCGCGAGCTGGGAGCTCGTTCTCCACGTCGACGAGAACACGGGGGCCTCCGACCTCGCCATGGATCGGTCGAACCCGCGGATCCTCTACGCGTCGATGTGGGACCACGATCGCGAGCCGTGGGTCATCCGGAGCGGTGGGCCGGGCTCCGGGTTCTGGAAGTCCACGGACGGCGGCGACACGTGGACCGAGATCAACCAGGGTCTTCCCGAGGTGATGGGGAAGACGGCGATCGACGTGTCCGGGGCCGACCCCGATCGGCTCTGGGCCCTCGTCGAGGCCGACGAAGACGTCGATGGGATCTACCGTTCGGACGATGGCGGCGCGTCGTGGTCGCTGATGAGCTCGGAGCGCCAGCTACGCGGCCGCGCGTGGTACTACATCGAGGTGTACGCGGATCCGCAGGATCGCGAGACCGTCTACGTGATGAATTCGCCGTTCCTGCGCTCGATCGACGGCGGCCGGACGTGGGAGACCATCCAGACGCCCCACGTCGATCACCACGACCTGTGGATCAACCCGCTCGACAATCGGATCATGATCTCCGCGAACGATGGTGGGGGCACCGTCTCGTTCAACGCCGGCGAGACGTGGTCGACGCAGGAGAACCAGCCCACCGCGCAGATCTACCGTCTGACCGTCGACAATCGATTCCCCTACTGGCTCTACGGGGGACAGCAGGACAACACGAGCGTCGCGATCAAGGGGTGGGCGACACACGCGGGCGGTATCGATTGGAAGGACTGGCACGACGCCGGAGGCGGTGAGTCGGCGTGGGTCGCGTTCGATCGAGACGATCCGCGGTTCCTCTACGCGACGTCGATCCAGGGGATCATCACGGAGCTCGACACCGAGCTGTGGTCGACGCGGAGCGTCCAGGCGTACCCGCAGTTCCAGCTCGGGATGGACCCGGCGGACATGCGGTATCGGTGGAACTGGAACGCGCCGGTCGTCGTGTCGCCGCACGACGCGAGCACGATCTACCACGGCGCGCAGGTGGTGCTGCGATCCACCGACCGCGGGTTCACGTGGGAAGAGATCTCTCCGGACCTGACGCGGAACGAACCGGAGAAACAGATCCCGGGTGGGATCCCGTTCACCAACGAGGCGGCGGGCGGCGAGGTCTACGGCACGATCTTCAACATCGTCGAATCACCCCTGGAGGCCGGCACGATCTGGGTGGGCACCGACGACGGGCTCGTGCAGCTCACCCGAGACGGCGGACAGACCTGGAGCGACGTCACGCCCGCCGGCATGCAGGAAGGGTTGATCAACTCGATCGATGCCTCGATGCACGACCCGGGCGTCGCCTACGTCACGCTCACCCGGTACAAGTTCTTCGACTACACCCCGTACATCTACAAGACGGCGGACTTCGGGGAGAGCTGGGAGCGGATCGACGCCGGCATCGGCGCGGCGCGCGCCGATGCCTGGGCGCGGGTGGTCCGGGAAGACCCGGAGCGGCGGGGTCTCCTCTACGCGGGGACCGAGCAAGGGATGTTCGTGAGCTTCGACGACGGGGGCTCGTGGCGCGGGCTTCAGCTCGACCTGCCCCTCACGCCGATCACGGATCTGCGCGTGCAGGCCGGGGATCTCATCGTCGCGACGCAGGGTCGAGGCTTTTGGATCCTCGACGACGTGTCGCCCCTCCGACAATCGACCGGCGACCTCGACGCGAGCTCGATCCACCTGTTCGCCCCCACGACCGGATACCGGGTCAGCCAGGGTCTGGGGGGCGCGGTGGGGCCCGTGCCGCAGGGCCAGAACAAGACGCCGGGCGTGGCGATCGACTACGTCCTCCCCGACCTCCCCATGTCCGGCGATGACGAGACGAGCGCCGATGCGGGCGGAGCCGAAGGTGCCGCGTCGTCCGAGGTGACGCTCGAGATCCTCGACGAGGGGGGCACGGTCGTGCGGACCTTCACCACCGATACGACCCGGAACGCCGACGATCGGCGGCTCTCCGCCGCGCCCGCGAGCCCCGGGCACAACCGCGTGTACTGGGATCTACGGGTCGAAAGCGCGGCCCCGATCGCGGACGCGTTCAGCTTCTTCGGCGATGCCGGTGGCTATCGCGTCCTGCCGGGTCGCTACACGGCTCGGCTCACGGTCGGCGACGCGCCCTCGCTGTCCGAGTCGTTCGAGGTGCGGGGCGACCCGCGCATCCCTGCCGCGCAGACGGACTTCGCGGCCAATCGTCGCTTCCTCGAGACGGTCTTTCGTTCGATCGCGGAGCTGCACGACGGGGTCAACGACATCCGCGACGTTCGCGCGCAGGTGAACGACGTCGTGGCCCGGGCGAACGACGCCGAGCTGCCCGCCGCGAGCGCGCTCGATGAGGCAGGATCGGCGCTCGCCGATTCGATCACCGCGCTCGAAGACCGGCTCTTCCAAAAGCGACGCGCCGCACAGCAGGACATGGTGGCGTACGTGGGGCTGCTCAACATGCAGCTCACGGCGCTCATGGGTGAGGTCGACGGGTCCGACCTGCCGCCGAGCGCGGGCGCGCGCGAGCGGTTGGAGGACCTGATGTCGGAATGGGGTGATGCGCGCGCGCGGCTCGACCGGGTCTTGGGCGAGCTGCTCGACGCGTTCAACCGGCTGGCGCGCGACGCCGGCGTGCCCATGATCATCACGCGGAGCCAAAGACGAACGGTGTCGTAGCGGGCGAAACACGGAGAGCCCGGCGTGGGAGCGCGGGACGAGTCGGCGCACGGAGGCAGGATGAAGGTGCTCATCGGCGGTCGGGACGTACCGGATCCGGCGGATCGCGCGTGGTCCGACGTCCCCGCCGCCCTCGAACGCGAGATCGGAAGCTGAAGAGCTATCAGTTTCCCGACTACGACGAGCCGCTCGAGGCCGTCGATCGGCCGGACCCGGTCCCGGTCGGCACCGAGGTCCTGCTTCGCATCGAGGCCTGCGGGGTGTGTCACAGCGATGTGCATCTCTGGCACGGGTTCTTCGACATGGGCGGGGGGCGCAAGCTCGATGTCACCGCCGTGCGCGAGGTGCCGTTTACGCTCGGCCACGAGATCGCCGGTGAGGTGATCGGGCTCGGGGCCGAGGCCGCGGGCGTCGAGATCGGGCAACGGCGAGTGGTCTTTCCCTGGATCGGTTGCGGTGACTGCGACACGTGTCGGGCGGACCTGGAGCACCTCTGCAACCGGCCGCGGGCGCTGGGGACGCACGTGGACGGCGGGTTCGCCGACCGCGTCGTCGTTCCTCACCCGAGATACCTCTTCGACTTCGGGGATGTCCCGGCGGCGCTCGCGTGCACGTACGCGTGCTCCGGTCTGACCGCGTACAGCGCGCTCCTGAAGGTGAAGGATCGGATCGCCGATCATCTCGTCATCATCGGAGCGGGGGGCGTCGGGTTCGCCGGGATCCAGATCGCGAAGCACTTGATCGACGCGGAGCTGATCGTGGTGGAGGTGGACGACGCAAAGCTCGCGGCGGTGCGCGAAGCGGGGGTCGTGCACGCGGTGGACGGCCGCGAGGACGACGCGGGGCGTCAGCTCAGGAAGCTGACCGGAGGTGGGTGTGCGGCCGTGATCGACTTCGTCGGCTCCGAGGCCTCGGCGACGCTCGGGCTGCGAACCGTCGCGAAGAGCGGTGTGCTCGTCGTGGTGGGTCTGTTCGGCGGAACGCTGCCCGTTTCGCTCCCGCTGCTCGCGCTGAAGGATCTCACGATCCAGGGGTCCGATCTCGGCAGTCTGGCCGAGATGGACGAGCTGATGGAGATGGTCCGAGCCGGCGTGATCGCCCCGCTGCCGTACGAGCGTCGCCCGCTGTCCGAGGCCGAGTCCAGCTTGCGAGATCTGGAAGCGGGTGACGTCGTCGGCCGGATCGTGCTCGCGCCGTAGCCTCAGCAGTCCACGATCTCGATCACATCGGGCTCGTTGGGGACCGCGCACAGAAACTCGAACGGCTCGTCCCCCATCGCCTCGTAGGAGTGCGGCGTACCCGCCGGGATGTACACGACATCCCCGGTCCCGACCTCGTGGACCTCGTCGCCGATCGATACGCGGGCGCGGCCTCGGAGCACGTACTGCTCGTGCTCGACGGTATTGGTGTGTCGAGGCATCCCGCCCCCCGGCTGCATGACGAACCGACGCAGCGCGAAGTGCGGCGCCGTTTCGGGGCCGATCAGCACCTGGCGCTCGGTTCCGGAGCCGGCGCCGACGGGTTCCAGGCTCACATCGTCTACGTGTCGAACGGTCATGGCGGAGCCTCGGTCGAGGGGTTCGAGACGACGGGTCTCGAGGGTCGTCCGACGATCGCGCCTCCGATGTGACGCATCGCCGGGGCCTTCGGTCCAAGGTCGCGGACCAAGCATCGCGGAGCGAGACCCGAGGGGGGTTCTTGATAGAGATCGTGGTAGCGGGCCTGATGGGCTTCGTGCTCGGATGGGTCGGCCAGGGCCGTGTTTCGCTAGGACGGATGACGGAGCAGCGCGCGGTCTGGCAGGCGAGGACCGACGCCGTCCAGGCGGAGCTGCTCGAGGCGCGGGAAGAGATTCGTTCGCACCGAGCCCGGCTAGATGAAGGCCCGAAGGCGGGATAGCGGGTCGCGAGGCGGTCGGGGCTCGGGATTCGACATCGAAACGGAACTGTAAACTATGACCGCTCCGACTAGCGAATCCGGGCTTCGGCGCCGAAATTAGAGGTCGAGTTCGCGGAGCAAGGGCCGGGGTCGCAGGGAGTCGGGGGCGCGCGAACGACCAGAGGTCGTGCGTCATGCTGGAAATCGCCGGTTCGGCCGTCGTCGCGTTTACCCTCGGGTGGCTCCTTCGAGGCAGCCGGGGCCGAAGCGCGTTCAGGGCGCAACAGGATCGTTGGCAGCGCCAGGTCGACGAGCTACAAGGCCGACTCGCACTCGAGCGTCTCCGGATCGACAACTTCATCCGCGATCACGAGCTCGAAGTCGAGGAGGAAGCGCCGAAGCTCGAGTTGCACCGCGACCCGAAACTTGCCCGTCCGCGTGGCCGCGGGTCAGATTCCTCCGCCGCGCGGGCGTAGCTCAGTTGGCAGAGCGTCAGCCTTCCAAGCTGAAGGTCGCCGGTTCGAACCCGGTCGCCCGCTCTCGATCCAGGCCCCCGTCTTCGGGGGCTTTTCGTTTTCGCCTCCGGCGACCGAGCTCCGCGCGTCCCCGCGGAGGTCCTCAGGCGCTCAGGACGGCGAGACCGTCGGCGCGCGCGGCCCGTCTCGCCGGGAGGTAGCCCGCCAGCGCGGCGACGCCGAGCACGACGGACGAGACGATGAAGAACGTGGGCGGGTCGAGCGCCGCGACGCCGAACAGCAGTCCGGCGAGGGCTCCGGAGAGGAGCCAGGCACCGACGAGTCCGATGAGGACGCCGACGGTCGTCAGCCGAAGCGTCTCCGCCAGCACGCTCCAGCGAAGGGTCTCGGGCGGCGCGCCGAGCGCGCTTCGAATCCCGAGTTCCTGTCGACGCTGGGTCACGGAATAGGAGAGCACCCCGTAGATCCCCAGCGAGGCGAGGATCAAGGCGAACCCGGCGAACCCGCCGATCAAGAAGACGACGAGTCGCCGCCGCGACACCGAGTCCTGCACGATGCTCTGGATCGGTACGACCTCGTTGACCGGGAGGTTCGGGTGCGTCTCGCGTAGCGACCGCCGCACGGATTCGATCAGCTCGGGAGACGTCGCGCGACCGCGAGCGATCAAGTGGACCGCCGCGTGGTCGCCGATCTGCCAGATCGGGAGAAACACCTCGTAGCTCGGAGCCTGCTCCGGGTCGACGTGTCGCATGGCTCGCACGACCCCGACGACTTCGCGAGGGCCGCCGTTGAGCGGAAGGATCTTGCCCGTCGCATCGGCCCCCGGCCACAGACGCTCCGCGACGAGCTCGTTCACGATGGCGACGCGAGGCGCGTCGTAGCCGTCGGCACGGGCGAAGTCTCGACCGGACAACAAGGTGAGTCCCATCGCGCGCAGGTAGCCGTCGCTCACCACGCGTATGAACGGATCGACATCGCAGTCCATGTTGTCCACGCACCAACGTCGATTGAACGCCATCGGGAGCACGTCCGTCAAGCCGACGGCGTCGATACCGGGCGCGGCCGCCGTCTCGCGTAGCGTCCGATCGAGGTACGCGACGCGCTGCTCCGGCCCCTCGAATCCGGACGCCGGATCGATCCGGATGGACACCGCCTGCTCCGGCTCGAACCCCAGGTCGAGCGTGAGCAGACGGGTGAAGCTCTGGAGCAGCAGACCGGCGCCCACCAGGAGCAGACACGCCAGCGCGACTTCGGATACGACGAGCGTCTTT
>JAKSCH010000419.1 GCA_022360695.1 Gemmatimonadota bacterium | reverse complement strand
GCCACCGCGGCCGGCCTCACGCGAAATAGTGGTGTGCCCTGAGTTTCGTGGAGTCGGAATACTGGAGTCGCGGCCGTTCACGATGCTCTTTGTAGTTCATACTCGGTCGGCGTCAACATGCCAAGCGCCGAGTGCCTGCGCTTTCGATTGTGGAAGATCTCGAGGTACTCGAAGATTGCGTCCGCGAGCCCGACGCGCGTGTTCCATCGTTGCCGATCGAGAAGCTCGACTTGGAGTCGACTCCAGAAGGACTCGATCATCGCGTTGTCATAGCAGTCGCCGACGGCTCCCATCGAGGGTAGGAGGCCCGAATCGATTGCGCGCTGCGTAAAGGCCAGGAAGTGAATTGCGTGCCCTGATCGCTGTGAATCACGGTCTCTCCATCACTTACGTCTCGTTGCTCGATCGCCACCCCCAGCGAGCTCGTTACGAGCGCAGCCGTCGCATGACCCTCGATGGACCAGCCGACGACCCGTCGGCTGAAGGCATCCAGGACGACAGCGCAGTACAGCGTTCCCTCCCGCGTCGGGTGCTCCGTGTTATCGGTGACCCAGAGTTGGTTGGGGCCATCTCGCTCGAAGTGCCTCTGCACGAGATCGGCACAGCTCGGGCTGTGTTCGATCCGCCGGTACCGAGGGCGGCCCGAGATTCCTTGGAGGCCTGCACGGCGTATCAGAAGCTCGATGGTCTGTCGGCCCACCGAGATGTCTTGGCCGAGGGTCAGCTCGGCGTAGACCCTGCGAGCGCCGTACGTGCCTCTAGACTCCGAGTGCACTCGCCTGATCAGCTCCGTGAGCCAGACGTGACGGAGCTCCCTTGCTGAAGGTGGCCGCTGCCGCCAGTCGTAGTAGCCGGATGCGGACACACCCAGAGTCCGGCAGGCGACCTCGACGGGATGCTTCTCTGCCGCGATCACCTGGACCGCCGCGTAGGCTCATTTGGGTCGAGCGAGTCCCCCTTGAAAAGTTCCGTGGCTCGGCGATGGATCGCAAGCTCTGTCTCCAGCTCTCGGATCCGCTTCTTCGCCGCACCTAGCTCGGCCTTTTCGGTGGACGTCATGCCGGTCTCCAGTCCGGCATCGATGCGGGCCTGCCGACGTCAGGTGTAGATCGACTGTTCGCTGATGCCGAAGTCTCTCGAGACCTCGGCAACTGGCTTGCCGCCTTCCACGAGGCCGATCACCCTTCGACGAAACTCCGCTGGGTAGCCCCTTCGCGCCATAGTCTCCTCCATTCAGGATCATGGTAGCGAACTCCAGTTTCTCGTCTCCGAAAAACTCAGGGCACACCAACCTCCTGATCATGAGATCCCTGGTGTTTCACTCAACCTTCAGCCTTTTTTGAGCTTTTCATGACCCTTCTTGTCGGTCCAGCTGGCTACGGTTTGAGCCAGCGAGAGCAAGTTCGCCGACGGAGCACGTCGCACCCCGGCGAGTGGCACTCAAGCCAGCTCAGCATGACCAAGGAGAAATCCAGATGAGACACGAAAGGACTCGAAGGCTGTCATTGTTTTGTCTTGCCCTATTCCTTCTGCCAGGGGTGGCCGACGCCCAGACCGGAGGAAGCTCCGTCCCCTCCCGGGGAGCCGAGGAGGATGGAGACAGAGCCGCTCCGTATGCAGATGCCGACGGTGCGATCCCATCGGGGATGGTCGACAACCATGATGGGACGTATTCGATGCCCGCTGCTCTCGTGCCTTCCACCAGGGTCGAGGGTCCCTTCACCTGGTCGTACCGGGGGCAGGCGAAGATCGCCCGCAAGCCGTTCTACCTCCCCGAGGTCGTGGTGGTTCCCGAAGACAGACGTCCGCTTCCTTTGGCGCAACGGCTCCTCGGCTTCGTCATGGTGGACAGCGACGGTGCCGAGTGGGAGCTGACCTCGGTGGACACCCATCAGCTGGACCCGCAGCTCGTCCAGGAAGCCGAGAAACGAATCGCTGAGTGGAAGCCTTCCGGTCACGCCAGCCAGGACGCTGGAGTGTGGATCCGCGATAGCTGGACCATCTACAACCTATGCGACGGCGACCCCTCGGACGATGAGGTGAGACTTTGGGACGGCGGCTCGCGAACCAAGAAGACCGCGCCGTTCACCGATCGGCAAGAGTCGGCCGTCTTTCTCTCGAATATCGGATGCTCCGGGATGCTGCTGCGTTCGCAATGGGTCCTCACAGCCGCACACTGCGTGGACGGCAACCGCGCCGTGCCGCGCCACCCCGCTGTGCAGGTCGGCCTGCACGGCGTGAACGACGGCCCTGAGGACTCCCCCACCTTCGAGGAGTTCCGTGTGTGCCGGACGATCGTGCACAGCCAGTTCGACGTCCGGAACCTGCTCAACGGCTACGACATCGCGCTGCTGGTGCTGGACCGCCCATCGGTGGCCAGCACAGTGGCGCTGCTGCCCTCTGGCGTGGGCCTGGAGCCGGGCGACCCGACCGTCGTGACGGGCTTCGGGAAAATCGGGAACCATCGCGTGGCCAGCACGCTGCAGAAGACGGAGATAATGCGCGTCATCTCCAACGAGGACTGCCAGGACAAGTGGCAGACCGCCAGCCCAGGCGTGGAGATCAAGGACACGCTGCTGTGCGTTTTCGCGGATAACGGCACGGACGTGTGCCAGGGCGACAGCGGCGGACCGGTGCTGGACGAGGACGCCAGCGTCATCCTGGGCGTGGTGTCATT
>JAKSCH010000062.1 GCA_022360695.1 Gemmatimonadota bacterium | reverse complement strand
GGAGGCCCGGACCGCGACCGACGTCGTCGCTGACGCGGATCGGTCACGTCGAGAGCGTCCTCCCCGCGAATGCGCCGCATCGAAACGACCGACGGAGTGACCGTCTCGCGGGCGCTACTCCGAGCGGATGGCCGTCAGCGGGGAGATGGACGTGGCGCGAGCGGCCGGTACCAGCGCGGCCAGGACAGCCGTAACGACCAGGGTGACGATCACCCAGCCGTAGACCACCGGGTCGGCCGACGTGACTCCGAACAGGACGCCGTTCAACCAGTGACCCGCCGCGAGCGCGGCTCCCCCGCCGAGGGCGAGCCCGAGCGCGACGATCCCGCCGGCGCGCGTCCCGACCATGTGTACGAGGCTGGCTCGAGTCGCCCCCAACGCGGCGCGGATCCCGATCTCGCGACGTCGCTCGGCCACGACGAAGGCGAGCATGCTGTAGAGACCGATCGCTGCGAGCGCCAAAGCGAGCGCGCCGAAGATCGAGAACATCGCCGCGCCGAGACGCCACGGCGCGATCAACCGATGGACTCGGTCGGCGATCGGCGCGATCTGGACGAACCGCACGTCGCCCGACAGATCGAGCACCCGCTGGCGGATCGTCGACACGAAACGCGCCGGGTCGCCCTCGACCCGTACGACGACACCGTTCGAGTACGACGCGAGGGGTGTCGGGAACGCGACCGAGAGCGGTGAGTCGTCGTTCAGGCCACGCACCGCGATGTCACGGTACACACCGACCACAGGGCGGCACGGCTCCGGACCCTCGAGGCTGCCCGTCCCGTCTTCGAGCTGCACGCATTCGCCGAATGGGTCGTGGTCGGGCCAGATCGTGCCAGCGAACGACTCGCTGACCATCACGACCGGAGGGCCGCCCGCGACCCACTCGCGATCGTCGAAGCTCCTGCCCGCAACGACATGGATCCCCAGCGCCTCGATGAACCCGCGGGTCCCGGAGTACATGTACGGCCCCCCCTCGGGCTGTCGCGGGATCGAGTCGATACGCGAGGCGCGCATCCGAGACTGCGAGTTGTACCCGGCGAGCGGGATGGGCGACGTCACGAGACCCACCGCGACCACCCCCGGGATACCTGCCAGCTCCCGGCTCGCGGCGACATGCAGCTCGTGTCGTCTCGATGGGTCGAGCTCGGCTCGCTGCTCCACCTGGACGGCGATCGTGCGCGAGTGGTCGAATCCGAGCTCGGCTCGGCTCGCTTCTCGAAGGCTTCGCACGAAGAGTCCCGACCCGACCAGGAGGATGACGGAGAGCGCGATCTGGCCGACGAGCAAGCCGTCGCGCAGACGCGAGCGGGCCGACGAGTTCCCACGCGAGCGATCCTCGACCGCGACGTTCGGCGAGGAACGACCCGCCTGGATCGCGGGGAGGACGCCTGCCAGGACGGTCGTGACGATCGTGGCGATCAACGTGAACCCGAGGAGCCGCCCGTTGAGCGCGGAATCGGTGAACGACACGCCGGGGATCAGGGCGGAGTGCATGAGGTCGCTGGACCAGCGCGCCACGATCACCGCCGCTCCGGCACCGAGGGCGGCGAGGAGCCCGGCCTCGGCCATCATGCGCCCGAAGAGCCTCCCCGGTGTGGCGCCGAGAGACACGCGGATGGCCAGGTTCCGCCGACGGCGAATCCCGCGGGCGAGCAGGAGGTTGGCGACGTTCACGCACGCGATGACCAATACGATCACGCTCACCCCACCGAGCCACATCGAGACGGATGTCGTGGCCGTCGCGTTCGGCCCCCGCCCCGCGATGATCGATCCCACCCGGACGCTCCCCGGCCCGGGCTCGTTGAGAGGTCGACCGCCGGCCGCCTCGTACGCTTGCGCGGCGATCCGGTGAGCCGCGGTCATGCGAGCTTCGGCGACGTCGTCGGACACGTCGTCCGCGAGACGTACGATCACCCGCCACCACTGGGCGCCACGCGACTCGAGGACGGTCCACGAGGTCTCGATCGTCGCCGCCACTTCGAGCGGCACCCACAGGTCCACGGATGAGAGCTCCGGCCCGGTGAAGCCCGCCGGAGCGATGCCGACGACCTGGTAGCGGTTCGTTCGCAGGTCGATCACGTCGCCGATGACATCGGGGCTCCGCGCGAACGCGCGCTCCCAGAACTCTTCGCTCAGGACCGCGGTCGGCGTCGCGCCCGGCGCATCCTCGTCACGGGTGAAGAACCGCCCCGCGACCGGCGAGACCCCCAGCGTCCCGAACAGGCTCGCGGTGGCCTGCTGAACTCGGACCCGTCGGGCGCCCGCGCCCGTGTCCATCGTCCAGCGCACCGGCCGTGAGTATGCCGCGGCCGACGCCAGCTCGGGAAGCTCGGCGATCGCCAGATAGTCGGGATAGGAATACGAGCGAGGGAAGTTCGACGACCGCTGACCGAGGCCTTCCAATGAGAGGAACCGGAGCTCCTCCTCATCGACGACGTGTTGTGGCGGAGACAGCAGCAGACGATCGACGGCGCCGAACATCGTCGCGTTGGCTCCGAGTCCGAGCGCCAGCGTCACCACGATGGCGCCGGAGAACCCGGGGTGCCGGACCACTTCTCTCGCGGAGGCCGATATGTTCGAACGCGCGCCACCGAGGAGCCGGCGGGCCCGGAGCGCGATGGATGCCCGCGTGAAGGCGGCCACGCCGCGACGTCCGAGATACCAGAAGCCGATACTCGGGATCTGCGTGGCGTACCAGGCCGTGGCGCGGAGTCGACCCCGCGATCGCTCGAGCGCCCGGTGCTCTTGGTGTAGATCCCCGAGGATCGAGCGCTCCGCGGGCCCACCCCCCACACACAGCCGGAGCAGGAGCTCGAGCCAGCGCGGCGGGCCACCCCCGGCGCTCATGCGCTCCGGAGCTCGGCTTCGAGCCCGTCCCACAGCTCCAACAACGTCCGCCGTGACTTCCTGAGCGCGGCCAGCCCCGACTCCGTCACCGCGAAACACCGCATCGGGTGCCCCCCGCGCTCCGGGACCGGCCCGTCGTCCGCCATGGTCCACACGAGGTATCCCTTCGCGGAGAGACGGTCGAAGGTCCGGTAAAGGGCGCCCCTGGAGACATCGCGATCCGCCACCTCGTTGATGATGCGGCGGATCTCGTTCGCGTAGGGTGCGCTGCCCGATTTGAGGATGGCGAGGAGCACGATCTGCTCGAACTCGCCGAGATTGCGTCTGGTCACGGCGGCCTCGAAGTATCAGTTGTATACTTCGATAGTATGCATTGTATACTTCGATCGCAAGCGTGCGTCGGAAGCGAGTGAGACCCTGGGTGAGCTCAGAGGTCCACCGCCTCCCCGAGGGCGCTCGCGAATTCGCTCGCGCTCTCGTAGCGGTCGTCCGGGGCCTTGGCGAGACCCGTCGTCACGCACCGGGTGATCTCCGGAGCGACGTCGGGACGGTGGCGAGAGAGGGGTGCGGCATCGCCCCCCAGGTGCGCTCCGAGGATCTCGTGCACCGTCCCCGTGAACGGCGGGCGTCCGGCGAACAGCTCGTACACGACGCACGCGAGGCTGTAGATGTCCGTGCGATGATCTACCGCCGCCCCGGACAGCTGCTCGGGACTCATGTACGAGGGCGTGCCGATCAGCGACCCCGACGTCAAGGTGCCCGAGTGGGCATGCGCGATGTGCGCGATCCCGAAGTCCGCCACCACGGCGTGGCCGGCGCTGAAGAGAATGTTCCCGGGCTTGATGTCACGGTGGATCACGCCACGGCCGTGCGCGTAGTCGAGCGCCCCCGCGACTTCTCGTGCGATCCGCACGACCTCCGACCGCGGGATCGGCTCCGGATCCCGGAGTCGCTCCGACAAGGTGGGTCCATCCACGAACGGCATCGCGTAGAACAACCGGTCGCCCAGCGTCCCGGAGTCGAGAAGCGGGAGGATGTGGGGGTGCTGGAGACCGGAGGTCACGAGGATCTCCCGCCGAAAACGCTTCGCTCCGATGTCGCCCAGCTCCCCCTGGTCGAACACCTTGAGCGCCACCGGTCGATCGTGCTTCCGGTCGAGCGCCAGATACACGCTGGCCATCCCACCCCGCCCGATTCGTCGGATCAAATCGAAGCGCGTGCGGATGCGGGCCGCGGCCGCCGTCCAGAAGTCGGGCCATTCCGCCGCGGGCATTCCGGTCTCGACGCTCGGCTCGTCGGTGCGCCGCAGCGGTCCGGGGAGCGACTCGCGAGGATCCCGAGTCTCGACGTCCAGGAAGCGACGCGCCTCGTGCAGAAAGACCGGCCACGCCGGCTCGGGCTCGATCAGCAGGTGATTCCGGCTATCGAGCTGGACGACGCGACGGTCCGTGATCCCGGCCGCGATCTCTCGGCACAGCTTGAACGGCACGATCGCGTCGCCACGCGCGTGGAAGAGCAGCGTCGGTGCATTCACGGCCGACAGCGAGCTCGTCACATCGAGCGTGGCGTAGGCGTCGTAGAACCGAACCGCGATGTCCGGAGAGGTGGACACGCGCTGTAGCTCGTTGAACCAGTCCGACTGCTCGGGCGACCCGTCCGGGATGAAGGCGGTCGAGAATATCTGGCGAAAAGCCGGATTCGAGCGCCCCCACCCGGCGGCCATCAGCGTCCGGATCGCGGCGAATTTCTCCGCGGCTTCGGGCGAGATCTCGCGTAGAGCCCAGCCCTTCGCGAACGCGCCGTGCAGGATCACCTGCGAAACCCGGTCGGGGTGGCGGGCGGCGTACTCGATCGCGATCGCGCCACCGGCGGAGATCCCGAGGAGCGCGAACCGTTCCAGTCCCAGGTGGTCGACGACCGCCTCGAGGTCCAGCAGCCACGCATCCATCGACAGCTCGACGTCCCAGTCCGAGAGCCCGCACCCGCGAGAGTCGTAGCGAACCAATCGGTGATCGCGCGCGAGCTCGCGGAGCCAGTGCCCCCACACCGGGCTCTCGGCGTCGAACTCGAGGTGGCTCAGCCAGTTCGCGGTCTTGATCAGCGGATAGCCCG
>JAKSCH010000426.1 GCA_022360695.1 Gemmatimonadota bacterium | reverse complement strand
TGCCCGCCGAAGCTCGAATCGAGTCCGGTCCGACGCGAGAACGGGGGGAGGACGTCAAGATCGTCCTCCCAAACGGACCCGACGTCCTACTCTGGCTGACCACCTCGAGATCCTTCTCCCTGAAGCGGAGAGCCAAGGTGACTCCGGTCCTGGTGCTCCGTACGAAGAGCTCTCGAGAGCGTGACCAGCTACGAAGGAGGTGCCGGAGCTTCATCGATCTGGCGGGAGCCGCGTACGTCAAGACGCCGAGTTTCTACCTTGACCGAACCGACTTGCCCCCGATCCGCATGGCTGATTCACACGGTAGGGGGTCGGACCCGTATTCCGATAAGGCCTCGCTCGTTGTCCGAACTCTCTTAACCACGCCGACGAGTCGTCGCTGGTCGACCGGAGATCTGGCGAGTCACGCCGGCGTGAATACGTCCACGGCGTCCCGTGTGCTTCGCGAGTTGAGTAGACGTGAGCTCGTGCGCGACGAACGCCCAGGTCAGGGAAGGAAATCCAGCATCTGGCTCCCAGATCCCGAGGCCCTGCTCGAGGACTGGACCCAGGTGTACACATGGGAAGACAACCGTCGGCTTCGGGTGGCGGCACCGGTCGGTTCATCCAGAGCCTTCATCTCGAGAATGAAGCGGCTCCTGGCCGGTGAGCAGTGGGCTCTGACACTCCAGGCCGGCGCCTCGCTGGTTGCACCTCACGCGAAGTTCGACGTGGTCCACACCTACGTTGATGCCCGCGACTCACTCGAGACCTTTGCACTACACCGAGGTTGGGAACCCACGTCCGCCGGCAAGCTCTACTTGATGTCGCCTTTCTACGCGAAGTCCGTGTGGCGTCAGTCTCGAACCGTCAGGGGAACACCGGTCGTGGACACGGTTCAGCTCGTACTCGATCTGTGGAACTACCCCGTTCGCGGCCGGGAGCAGGCGTCGCATTTGGTGGAGACTGTCCTCCGACCGATCTGGCAATCAGACGGATGAGCCGGACTGAGCTCGAGCAGGCGCTCTGGGGAATCCTCGACACGCTGCGAGATTACGTGAAGGATTTGGTCCTTGTCGGCGGTTGGGTCCCGTACCTCCACTTCAGATACGGAGACGTTGGGAGCCCTGCTGCGGATGTCTCCCTCACGGCTGAGGCGGACCTGGTGGTGCCACCAGATCTCCCTGTCGAGGGGAGAAGAACGGTGGCCGAGATCCTCGGCGATGCGGCCTTCCATCCTGTCGGCGAGACCGGTGTCGTTTGGGGGCGCGATGTGAAGGGTGGCGAACGCATCGAGTTTCGGCTCCCGAACACAGCACCCGGGCTACAGGCGGCCCGACCCGTCGCGATTGGTGAGCAGCCTGGCCTGAGAGGGCTCCCGCTCAATCACCTATGGCTGCTACGCGATTCCACGACGTCAGTCGTGTTGCGGGCACGCCCCCGACCACGAGTGACAGGGAACCCATCACGAGCCAGAGTTCCCCTCGTTGGGCACATCGGGCCGCGGAGCAGCTCCGGAAGATGTGGCAGAACCACGGGGATTCGCCGGAAATCGGCGGTGGACGGAACCGCTTGCAAAGCAGGCGCTCTCCCAACTGAGCTACGGCCCCGTGCGCGAGAAGTATGCGACAACGCGCTCGGGATTCCAACTCTTGAGCTCAACCGTCCGCGATCTGCGGAAGCACGCCTCCGGGAGATCCGAAGTGAAGATCGATGCCTTGGTCCTCGAGGCTCGTGCCGTCCCGAGGAATCACGAAGCGTTCTTGGCTGGTGAAGTAGTACAGACAGCCGATCTCGTCAGGCGGCCTCGATCGTACGAACTCTTTCGCCCTCTCGAGAGCCGTGAGCCAGGCCACCTTGGCGGTCGCCGCGTCGAACGGTTCGGTCAGCCACAGGCGGTCGAGGTCTTCCGGACGGTGTCTCCCTCGCCGTTTCAGGAGCTCCAGGAGTGAGAGGGGCGTGAAACCGGGGTCCTTGCCCACGGCGGCCCATACGAGACCGGCCAGCGGGAGCACGTTGTCGTCGACGAACAGGATGTCGATGAAGTCTCTCGGTTCGTCGCGCCCCGCCAGGGCCAGTGTCTTGTTGATCGCCAGATCGACCTCGTGCAGCAGATATCCCCCGATCGAGTCGCGGACGACGGGGAGGAACCGCCATGCGGACTCATGGGCCCAGTCGATCCGACATGTGTCGTCGTCCCGTCGTACTGCGACCCGGATGAAGCCGGGCTGGCTGATGAGGATCTCGAGGGTGCAGCCGGCGTCCTCGAGCAACGCAGCGTCCTCGGAATACGCGCTCGCGACCCGTTCCGACGAGTCGTGGAAGAAGTCCAGGTCCTCGCTGTAGCGGGTCGACTTGGGCGACAAGTGGAGTGCTGCACCGCCGGCGAGATAGCTGTCTGGACTTCTCGTCCGGGCGACTAGGCCGAGGATCTCGCGCTGGAAGTCGGTTAACGGCATAGGCGCGCCCCCACCATCCACGCCTCCCGGTTCCCATGCTTCATCAGGTGATCGGCGACCCATTCGACGTCGTTCTCTCCGACCTCGAGATCGGGACGGTACGACCAGAAGCACATGCCGTGGAAGCGCCGGTAGGCTCGCCTGGCTTCCCGAATGCGCACCATCTGCCGGGCGACCTCGGGGTCCAGGGTGCGTCGGCTCTTGCGGCCGCCGCGACGGCCGATCTCGGCCAGGTATTCTCGAACCGAATCACTCATGGCACGATCATAAGCTGCTTACGTTGATACAACAATCAGGGAGCCGCCGCCGTGGACGGGGGGTGATGGCAAGGGACACGACTGGGACAATGCAGCGATCACGACCGGGAGATCGCAATCCCATCGTGTGAGGGCTGTAGCCCTCGGGGATCAGCTGGACACTCGGGCTCTTCACCCCTGGGTTCTTTTGCGATCCTCCTCACTGTGGTGCCTGCTCCTCCGTCCACTCCCGCGGGGTCACCGCCCCCGCCCGCTGAATCAGCTCTCGGTCCCACGACACGACTTCGCCGCCCGTCAGCTCGGCGACCGCAGCGTATACGGCATCCCCCGCGCGGAGGAGCTTGCGGGTACCGACTTCGACGGCTCGCCGGAGGAGGGAGGCATCGAGTGAGTGCACCGCGATCAGAGGAGACCGGAGCATCTGAGCGGCCAGGTCTTTCCCGCGCTCCGCGTCGCCGAGCCGGCGCGCGAGGGCGCAGGCGAACTCCAGCTCGGCGAGATCGGGGAGGGCGATCGGGAGCGCGCGCCGGGCGACGCGTGAGAGGAAGGTCCGGCTCGGCTCCGAGAACGCGTCCGTCGCGTCCGCCGCCGACACCCACACGCTGGCATCGACGACCAGCACGGTCACTGGCGCTCGAGGCGGTTCCGGCTCGCGGTGAGCTCCTCGCGTGCCGACGGTCCGGGAGGGGCAGCGTCGACCGCCTCGTCCGCCGCCGAAAGCCAGCCGCGAAGCCACTCCGTCGGGTTCTGGCTCAGGCCGGCCCCCTCCTCTTCACCCAACCAACGTCGATACAACTCCGTCGTCACGTCCCGGATCGTGCGGCCGCGAAGGGCTGCCTGGGCTTTCACCCTCCGGTAGAGATCATCGGGGATCTGAATGGTCGCCTTCATGGAAGACATGTTATACAGCTACCTGTATTCCCGTCAAACCTCCCGTGAGCTCGACGCGTTGCGATCCCCCTCACCGCTCCTCGGTTCCGAGCACGACACGGAGCAGCGTCTCCGGATCGGCGTGCTGGTAGCAGCGCTGCATCGACTCCGGTCCGACCCAGCCTCCCGCCGCCGCGACGTCCGTCGCGGGCAGATGTTTGCGCTCGGTCGCCCATTTCCGGCGGTAGGCATGCCATAGAGAGCCGTTCAAGGGCCTGACGCCGGCCATCTGTTCGGCCTTCCGCAACCACTTGTCGGCGAGGTGCCGCGACACGGGCTTCGCCGGATCGCCGGGGCTCGGGAACAGGTGGGTGGAGTCGGAGGGAGGTCGCTCCCTCAGCGCCCGATCCAGGGCCGCTCGTACGCCGCGTGTGATCGGAATCAGGCTCGCTCGACCTTGTTTGTCGGTGTCCGCGGGCCAGAGAATCGCCCCGTGCGGCCCCTGATCGAGCCGCAGGTCCTCGAGACGCAGCGTGCAGATCGCGGACAGCCGGCGCCCGGTCCCGTTCGCGCGGTCCAGCAACTCCGAGAGATGGCTCCGCGCGGTCCTACGCTCGCCATTGTACGGCACGAGCATTCGCACGTCGTCGCTCACCGCCCTCGTGGCTTCGAAACGCTCTCGGGTCGCGACCGGGCGACGCGGGTTCTTCTCGCGAGGGATCTCGTATCCGCGGACGGGACTGTGGGCGAGAAGATACCCGGTCTCGGTCCGCCATTTCGCGGCCCAGTTGAAAACCCATTTGAGCCACTTCAGATCGGCTTCTACCGTGCGATGCCCGACGGGCCTGCGGACACGATTGTCGTCGGGAACGGGGCGGCCCCGCGCGTCGATCGCACCCGACAGACGGGCGTCCAGAAACGATTCCCACTCGCGTAGCGAGATCTCCATCGGGTCTTTCCGCTCCCCGAGGAATCGTGTCCACAGATCGATGCGGCGCTCGTCGGCCCGCCGCTCGCGAACCGACTTCCGGGGCGTGCGATACCTGCGGTACAGCTCGAACAGTGTGGTTAGATCCAAGCCCTCGCCCGGCGCACGAGTCGCTCGTCCATGCCTGACTCGAGTCTCAGTGCCCGCTTGAACGGGCTCTCAACCCGAGGGACACGCCGCACCGGGGCGATCCGCGAAGATGGCCGCGGCGGATGCTACATTCGCCGTCGCAACAGCCTGTTCCTGCGTGGGCTCATCGTCGAGGAATCGCCATGACTCTCTTCATCCTGGCCGTGACGACGGCGCTCGTCGTCTCGTTCGTCTGCTCGATCTTCGAAGCCGTGCTCCTCAGCGTCGGGCATGCCCGCGTCGAGGAGCTGAGGCGGCAGGAGAAGCGCGCCGGAACGATCCTCGACGGCTTCCGGCGCTCGATGGAAGCTCCGATCGCGGCGATCCTGATCCTGAACACGTTCGCCCACACGGTCGGGGCCTCGGTCGCCGGCGCCACGTACAGCGACGTGTTCGATCCATCGACGCTCTGGATCTTCTCGCTCGTGTTCACGCTCGCGATCCTGCTCTGTACCGAGATCATCCCGAAGACGCTCGGATTCGCCTTTCGCGACGCTCTGGCGGCGCCGGTGGCGCTGGCCGTTCGTGCCCTCGTGCTGGCGCTGAAACCCGCGATCGCCGCGATCCAGCTCCTCACGAGGTTCCTGCGACCGGCGGAGGAGCCGCCGATCACCTCCGAGAAGGAGATTCGCCTGCTCGCGTCCATCGGCCGCGCCGAGGGGGTGGTGCATCCGAGCACGGCGGCGATCATCGAGGGCACCGCGACGCTGCGCGAGGTCACCGCCGCCGACGTGATGATGCCGCGCAGCCTCGTGGTCTTCCTCTCCGGCCAGGAGAGCCTCGAGGAGAACCTCCGGCGGGTGCGCGACTCCGGCCACAGTCGCTTCCCGTTCACGCCGAGCGGGGAACCGGACGAGGTGACCGGCGTCGTGCTGGCCAAGGAGCTGTTGTTCCACGCGCGCGAGAACGATGGTCCGGTCGATTGGGAGGCGCTGGTCGATGTGCCGCTGCTCGTCCCCGGCAGCGTGTCCCTCCAGCAGTTGATGCGTCTGTTCCAGGACGAGAGGCGCCACCTCGCGGTGGTGCTCGACGAGCACGGAGGCGTCGACGGCATCGTCACCCTGGAGGACGTGCTGGAGGAGCTCGTCGGAGAGATCTGGGACGAGAGCGATCGTCGGCCGGTCGACATCGTCGACGGCCCGAAGGGCACGCTCCGTTGTCGGGGCCGGATCGAGGTGCGCCAGGTCGCCGCGAAGCTCGGGATCGAGATCGACACCGAAGCGACGACGCTATCGGGTTTCCTCAGCGAGCGGCTCGGCGCGGTGCCGAAGGCGGGCGACGAGGTGCGTGTAGGCGAGCACGACTTCAAGGTCCTCAAAGCGGGCCGCCGCCGAGCCGAGCTGATCGAGATCCGGCGGCCGGAGGCCCAGCCATCGGAATAGCCTCAAACGGGCGATTGCACCCGGCACCCTCTAGGGGGTCGAGGCGGGTGGCACCGACCCGGCGCCCGCCCGTTCGAAAAAGCCCCGAGCGCCCGGGTGCGCGCGGATGCGGTCGAAGCTCGGGGTATAGTGGAAGTACGAGATTCTCCAGCCGGCCCGGAACGCCCGCTCGAGCATCTGGCGCACCAGGGCCGGGTCCGTCCCCAACTCCGTCTCGATGATCGCGCGCGCGATCATGCGGCCGGGCCACCGGCGTGGCTCCTGCTCGTCGACTCTGAGCCGGGCGATCATCTCGCGAGCCGTCTCTTCATCCCAGAGACGGGCGGTCACGAACCCGTTCCATCCGAGAAGGTCCCGGTCGTTCGGGTACTCGCGGAGTAACTCCTCGTACAGGATGCGTGCTTCCGCGAGTCGATTCGCGACCATAAGAAGCTGCGCCCGCTGGAATCGAACGGCGGGTTCCTCATCGCCCGCGGCTCCGTCCGCGCGCCGGGCATCGAGTACACGAACCCCCTCGTTCGCGAATCGGATGGCGGCGGCAGCCTGACCGTGTCGCTGGAGCGCCTGCGCGGCGACGAAGAGATGGTAGGGAAGGTCGGTGGACTCGCGGAGGGCGGCCTCGAGCTCCAGGAGGCGGCCCAGCGCGGCCAGCGCGCGCACGCGCGAGGCCAACAGTCGTCGGGTGGGATGCCGGTCATACCCCCTCCGCGCCACCTCGAGCTCCTCCTCGTGTCGGCCGAGGAGATGGTACGAGCTGGCCAGCACCAGCCAGTAGTCGTCGAACTCCCTCAACCAACCGACATCCGGATCGAGGCTGCGCAGGACGTCGATGGACTCCTGAAACTCGCCGATGTTCTTGAGCTCCAGACCGAGCTGGAACCCGCCGAGACCGGACGTCGGCGCGATCTCCCCGGCGGCGCGCGCCGCCGCGATCACACCGGCCCCATCTCCGCGGAGGCGGGCGCTGAGCCAGTCGTACTGCGTCGCGTCGAAGTCGGACAGCTCGCCGCGACGAGGGGCCAGCTCCTCGAGCACTTCGCTCACCGCGCTCCACCCGGATCGGTTCGACTCGGAGATCCCCTCCCACAGCAGATACCCCACCGCCGTCGTGTCCAGCTCGTACGCCTCGCGATAGAGGCGTGCCGCCTCGCCGAAGTCACGCCGGAGAAAGCGCTCCGTCGCCCGGTCGGCGGCTCTGAAGGATTCCCACGACGGGGTTCGCACGACGAAAGGGTGCTCCGGAGCATCCTCGCCGCGACGCGCCGCGATCGCGCCCACGACCCGGCTCCGCAGATCCGTGAGCGCCCCGGCCGGATCGCGGGGGTCGACCGCCAACGGCCCGATCGCTGCCGCCGCCAGACCCTCGTCCGGGTCCACGATGATCGCCGACAGACGTGTGCCGGCGGAATCCCGTTCGACCCGGCCGGTGACCGCGAGATTCGCGCCTCGCTCCCTGGCGAGCTCGACCACGGCTGCCAGGGTCGAGGGCTCGGGACCCAGCGCGTCGGGCGTTCCGGCCTCACCGCGCGCCAGGACCGCGCTGCCGACCTCCGCCTGGACGAGCGCCAGGAGAATATGCGACGCGGCGAGCCGTCCGATGCCGCGCAACTCCTCGTCGTCTTCGTGGGGCACGAGGGGAAAGACGATGGTTCGATCGGGAACCCGAGCGGGTGCGCTTGGAGACCGCCCCAGCAGCGCCACCGAGCCGACGACGGCGGCGAGCACGACGACGGCCCCGACCCATCGGAGCCTCCCTACCGGCGCGTGTCGCGAAGACGAGCCCGCCGATGCGGGCCGCGGCGGTGGTGGGCCGCCGGAATGGACGTTGCCTGGCTCGTGCGCGCCGGGCTTCTCGGCGGTGGGAGCGACCGCCTCGAACCCCTCCTGGCCATTCCGCAGATCGTGGACGAGCGCGAGCACGGCCGGGTCGGCCGGCAGCTCGAGCTCCGCCTCGAGGAGCTCCGCGTGTCGCTCTCCGTGCCGGATCGCCCCGGCCGGATCGCCCCCATC
>JAKSCH010000055.1 GCA_022360695.1 Gemmatimonadota bacterium | reverse complement strand
CGCGCGGCGACAACAAGGAAGGGTGGGACAACCTCGACATCTTCGGGTGGATGGGGTACCACATGCAGATCAAGGTCGATTTTCTCTGCCGCGATTCGATCCTCGCTGCTCCCATCGTGCTCGACCTGGCGCTCTTCCTGGACCTCGCGTCACGAGCGGGGATGAGCGGGATCCAGGAGTGGCTCTCGTTCTACTTCAAGGCGCCGCAGACCGCGCCGGATCTCTATCCCGAGCACGACATCTTCATCCAGCATTGGAAGCTCAAGAACACGCTTCGCTGGCTGATGGGCGAAGAGCAGATCACGCACCTCGGCGTGGAGTGCTACGACTGACCTCCTGCGATCGATGACCGGCTCCCAGCCTCGGTTCGCGGTCCGGTGTCCGATGACGGGGCGCTCGGCATGAGCGACCGACCGCCGTTCATCGCGCTCGAAGGCGCGGAAGGGGCGGGGAAGTCGATACTCTTGAAGTCGCTCGCCGACGATCTCGCGGTCCGCGGGGTCGCGCACGTGCTCACGCGCGAGCCCGGCGGCACGCCGACGGGGGAAGCGCTTCGCGAGCACATCTGGAAACGACCCGAGCTCTCGATCGACGGCGTGACCGAGCTGCTGCTCTTGTCGGCGGCGCGGCACGCGCACGTCCGCGAGATCATTCGACCGGCGCTCGCGGCGGGCGCCGTGGTCATCACGGATCGCTACGAGATGTCGACGCGCGTATATCAGGGGTTCGGGCGTGGCATCGACCTGGCGATGATCGCGTCGGTCACGGACGTCGCGGTCGATGGGCTGTACCCCGACCTCTACATCGTGCTCGATATCGATCCGGAGCTGGGACGACGACGTCAGCGCGAGGCGGGACACACGCCCGATCGCATCGAGCGTGAAGACGAGGACTTCATGCGACGCGTGAGCGCGGGGTATCGCCGGCTCGCCGAGGAGGACGAGGCCGTCGTGCTGGTGGACGCGCGCGACGACACCGACTCCGTACGCCGGGCGGTGTTTTCCGCCTTGGAGCGACGCTTCCCGCGTATTTGGCGCTGAAGGATCGAAACTTTCGCCCGGGAGCCGGGGTTACGACATTGCGGCATGCCGCACGGTAGCGTCCGAGCGGGAGACGTGTTCCCGCGAGCCACGACTGGTCCGGATCCTGCCCACAGCAAAGCGCGTACGGGCTTCGAAGCCCGGCGCCGACAGGAGGACGCATGAAAGCGGAGCGATCGTGGACGACCGCGCTGGTGGTCGGAGTCATCACGCTCACGAGCGGTGGGTGGCTCATCAACCAGGGCGCGACGGGTGGGGCGGTGGAAGGTCGGCGACTCCTGGATGAAGTCCACCGGTTGATCGCGGATCGCTTCGTCGATGAAGGCTCGCCCGACGAGCTCTACCAGATGGCGATCGACGGGATGCTCGCCGAGCTCGGCGATCCCTACACGGATTTCCTCGATCCGCGCGACTGGGAAGACATCCGCTACAGCACCACCGGGAACTACGGAGGGCTCGGGGTCCGCATCGACTCCAAGGAGGGTTGGATCACGGTCGTGCAGGTGCTTCCGAACTCGCCCGCGCTCGAGCAGGGGCTCGAGGTCGGCGACCGGATCATGGAGGTCGAAGGCGAGTCGGCCGAGGATTGGACGCGCGACAAGGCCGTCAGCGTCCTGCGTGGGCCGAAGGGTGCGCCCGTGAACATCACGATCGGTCGGGTGGGCGTCGACCGGCCGCTCGCCTATCGCATCGTGCGCGACGAGATCCAGGTGCGTCAGGCCGAGGGCTTCATGCTCGAGGGCGACATCGGCTTCGTGCAGCTCATCGGGTTCAGTCGACAGGCGCAAGAAGAGCTCGTCGATAGCATCGACATGCTCGTCGAGACGGGCGCGCGAGGGATCATCCTCGATCTGCGCGGCAACCCGGGCGGTCTGCTGGAAGAAGGGATTCAGGTCACCGACCTCTTCTTGGGTGCCGGCGTCGAGGTGGTCGAGACGCGCTCGCGTCTGCCCGACCAGAACTTCACGTACCGCGCCCCCTCGGGGGAGCGCTACGAGGAGGTCCCGATGGTCGTCCTCGTCAACGGTCTCAGCGCGAGCGCGTCGGAGATCGTGGCGGGCGCGCTCCAGGATCACGATCGCGCCGTGGTCGTCGGGACGACCAGCTTCGGGAAGGGGTCGGTTCAGACGCTCTACGGTCTTTCCGGCGACAACCACATCAAGATCACCACGGCGCGGTGGTACACGCCGGTCGGGCGATCGATCACGAAGGAGTTCGATCGCGAGCGGGCGATGCGGAATCTCGCGT
>JAKSCH010000174.1 GCA_022360695.1 Gemmatimonadota bacterium | reverse complement strand
TCGAAGCCATACGTGAGACCGGTGCGCACGCCGTCCAAGACGGCGAACCGGCTCGTTCCCGTCGCGTCGAGCCCCCACGTCGTGAGCTCCCGCAGGTCGTGTCGTCGATCGCTGAGCCGGGTCTCCTCGACGTTCGTCCGGCTCCGATACGCGTTCACCCGAACGCTCAATCGTTCATCGGTCAGCGGCTCGAGCTCGTATCCGATCCGGAGCGTCTCGCGTAGCGAGCTCCGATCGCCGACCTGACTCGGCTCGGTGGCGATCGAGTTCGCGTTCAGCGGCGTCGTGCTCGACTCGTCGAAGCGGTCGTAGGACACTTCGAACCGCTGACTCTCCGTCGCGTTCCAACCGATCTTCCCGAGCGCGCCCCACGTCTCGTATGCGGAGAACGGGAGGTCGATGCCCGTGCTCAGCTTGGCGTCGTCGGCGTCGCGGAAGCTGAAGCCACCGACGTAGTCGACCGCGCCCGATCGTCCGAAGAGCGTGCCGAACGCACCTCGCTCTTCATTGCCGCCCGAGTAGCTCGGAGCGATGCGGACACCGACGCGCTCGCCGGGGCGGAGCAAATCGTCGGCGTCTTTCGTCGCGAACGACATCACGCCGCCCAAGGCGCCGCTTCCGTAGAGGGCCGACCCCGGCCCCCGCACGACTTCCACCCGATCGAGCAAGATCGGATCGAGGAACAATCGGCCCTTGTGCCCGCTGACGAAATCCTGTCGCGCGCCATCGACGCGGAAGATGACCCGGTCGGCTCCGAGCCCTCGAATCTGGGGGAGCTCGGCCTGGGATCTCGGGCCGCCGATCGTGGTGACGTTGGGTAGGTCGCCGACCACGTCGTCGACGCTCTGCGCCACGCGGAGTCCGATCTCTTCGGATCGGACGACGCTCACCGAGCCGGCGACACGCGAGCCCGGCCGAGCGCTCCGAGCCGCCGTCACCGTGATCGGGTCCAGCCGATACGCCACGTGGTCTACGGTGGTCTCGACCCGAACCGCGACCATCAGGGTCTCGCCCGGCTCGACGCGCACGCTCTGCGTGGTCTCGCCGTATCCCGACGCGCGCGCGATGAGCTCGTACGCGCCGGGTGCGACGCCGGACAGCGCGAACGTGCCGTGTCGACCCGAGACGGCTCGGTGCTCGGTCCCGGCCAGCTCGACGACGATCGCCGACAGCGGGGCGGCGGTCTCGCCGTCCACGACGCGTCCTCGGATCGCGCCCGCCTGCGCCGACACCGGGCTCGCGGTGAGGATCGCGGCGGACCACAGCGCAACGGCGGCGCCGAGCATCGTTCCCTTCTTTTTCATCTGGAATATCGTCCTGGGGTCGTCGACCCTCGATTCGGGTTTTGCATGCGAGCCGTGCGCTCGATCAGCGTCTCCGACTCGGCTGGTGGTCTTCCGTGACGGTCCGGCAGGGAAGCGCCCGCGCCGACCAGCCGTGCTCGCAGGCGACGTGTCGGGCTCGTCGTCGGAGCCAGCTCGTGATCGCTTCGTTCGGCAGCAGGCCGAGCCCGTTCGCCTCGTACTCCAGCCCTTCCAGCACGTCGGCGTACGGCCCGAATCCCGACAGCCGCAGGGGCACGACGAGCACCTTCGTCCCGGCCTCGTGGCGCGTCGTGACCCAACGGCGGACACGGGCTTCCGCTTTCGCGCGCGCCTCCGCCCAGTCTTCGCGGAGCGTCTCGACCCTCACCTCCCGAAACCCCGCGGATCTCACGACCTCGGCTCGCGCGTCCATGTGCGCGAGCAGTCGCGCGTTGATCGTCTCGTCTCCGTTGCCGTGTCCCAGCACCAGCACCGCCTCGGCCGACGGGTCGGTGCTGAGGGCGAGCGCTCGGTCTCGGAGGATCGACCCCGCCTCTTCGGCCTCGACGAGCCCCTGCGGATCGATGACGACCCGGCTCCCGAGATCGAGGGGCTCGAGGCCCTCCGTGGACCGACCCATGTACCGGCTCGGCGCGTCCGCCCGCTGCCGGAAGAGGTACTCGGTCATGTGGAGGAACGACTCGCCCGACACGAACAGCCGCACGACCGCGATGCCGGTGACTCCGCGGTCCTCCAGCTCGTCGACGGCGGCTTGAAGGGTCACGGGGTCGGCCATGCCGAACGCGACGGATGTCGGAACCTCATCGGCCAGCGGGCGGACGGCCGCCGCCACCGTCTCGTTCCACGTCTCGGAGCCCCCATGCGCCATCACCAGCACGCCGAGCTCGAGCCGTTCGGCCGGGGCGCCGCGCCCGACCTCGATCTCCCCGACCTCGGGCGCGGCGACGAGGCGCGGGCTCGGATTGCCGCCGCAGGCCACGAGGGTCGCCGACAGCGCGAGCGCGGGGATCAGGGTCCGTACGTGCACGGATCGTTCACTCCGAGTGGGAACCGATAGTGATTCTCGTTAGTTGAGAATGATTCTCAACTAGCGCGAGGGTATCGCTCGGGCGAGGAGGCGTCAACTCTCGCGCGGTTCGAGGCGGACGCGGCGGGCGCGTCCCACGGGCTCCGGCCATCGGCTAGCTTGGACGACGCCACGCACCCCGCACCCGGATCCACTCGGAGCGTCGTCCTGAGGCCAACACCGCTCGATCGACTCGGCCAAGCCCGCGTCGCGCTGGTCGCCATCGTCGCATGCGCGCCGACCGGTTGCGGCGAACCGGAGCGACGGACCGCGGCCGATACCGACGCCGAAGCCATCCTCGAGCCGCCTGCCGAGGCGACGGATCCCCGGAACCCGGCCGTCTTCATCGAGGGCGGAGTTCTCGCGCGAAGCCCCCGTGGGGGAGGGGCGACATCGCCGCGCTTCGGTCCGCGCACGACGCGCAACGAAGGGCTGGGCGGGGGCGCCGTCGGGTCCTTTTGGATGCAGCGGCACGAGGTCACGAACGAAGAGTACGCCGGCTTCGACCCCGGCCATCTCTACCCCTCGGGCGAGGCCCGGCACCCGGTCGTGAACGTCACCTGGGAAGAAGCGATGGCCTATGCGATATCGATCGGCGGTCGGCTCCCGGACGAGGCGGAATGGGAGTTCGCCGCGCGGGGTCCGGAAGGGCGTACGTACCCGTGGGGCGACGAGGAGCCGACCTGCGCGCGCGCGCGCTTCCTCGAGTGTGGCGAGCGCGGAACGGTCGAGGTGATGATGCACCCGGCGGGGGCGACCCGGGACGGCGTGCACGATCTCGCCGGCAACGTATGGGAATGGGTGATGCCCACGTGGTTCGAGCCGGGGCGGACGCCGGTGAACGACGAGTCACGCCGCTCGCGCGGCGGATCGTTCGACGACGACGCGTTCTTCCTACGGAGCCTGAATCGAAACAACGACTTCCCGGCGGGATACCGCTACATCAGCACCGGCTTTCGGGTGGTGTGGCCCGCGCGGCCTTGAGAGACGTCGCACAGTGGTGCACCACACCAGGAGTACGGACGACCGGCGTGCCGATGCGGCCGCCCGCTTCGCCGGGTGGAGGCGCGTTACGCGCTCGGGGCGTCTTTCGTGTTTTCGTTACGAGACGATACGATCACGATGGATCCAGGAGTCGCGTATGGCACGATGGTTCGTGAGGAGAGCTCGGTTCAGTCTCGTCGTCGGTCTCGCGTTGCTGACCGGTGCGTGCGGAGCCCCGACGGGGCTCGGGTCGGACGAGCTCGGGATCGAGTTCGTCGATGGGCCCGCGGACCACGTGGCGGGGCAGGCGATCCCGACGTTTCGCGTGTGGGTCGTCGACCTGTTTCAGCGGCGGGCGACCAGCATTCAAAGCGGCTCGATGAGCATCGACCTGCTCGACCCGAGCGGAGCCGTGCAGGCGGCGGACCTCGAGAGCGTGGCCATCAACTTCGGACAGGGGACGTTCTCACCGGGGTTGTCGCTCGACCCGGCGGATGGGTATCGGGTGCGTGCGACCTTCGAGAGCACGACGGGCACGTCTCCACCGTTCTCCGTGGTCGCCGGGCCGGATCGCGTCACGATGGGCAACTTCCCGAACGGGGAGGTCGGAATGCTCGTGGACGGCGCGAACAACATCGGGTTGCTCCCGGACTCGATGCACCGGACGACGGCGGCGGACGTCGATGTGGGCGTCCTCAACAGCGGAGCGCTCACGCACGAGGTCGCGGTCTTTCCGCCCGATCGTCGACTGGAGCTCGTCCCGATGCAGTGGACGTCGGGCGTCGACGTGCTGCCGATCGCGCTCCGAGATCGTGTAGCGCTGCCCATCACGGTCTGGATCGTAGGCGGCACGTTCGCCGATGTCCGGACGCAGGTTCAAGCGGCGCTCGACGAGCTCGACGACGTATGGCGTCGCGAACGCGCCGGTGTCGCCGTCGGTGACGTCGAGTACATGGATGCGACGTCGATGGAAGGGGAGTTCGGGACCTTCGCGGTCGGGTTGGGCGCGCCGTTCGGTCCGATCGCGGACGAGGTGGGGCGGACAGCCGGTCGGTTCAACGTCTATGTCGTCACCAGCGTCCGCGACGGGACGGGACCGGTCGATGGATTCGGCGAGCAGCCCGGGACCGCCGTGGCGGTGTCCGCGTCGGCCATCGCATCGAACGGGACGCGTCTTCTCGGTCACGAGATCGGTCACAACTTCGGGCTGGTGCACCCGGGCAACCGTCCGGGCTTCGAGGTGGATGCGAACATGATGCGTCCGGACTTGGCGTCTACGTTCCTGACCGAAGGCCAGACGTTTCGGGCGAACTTCGACCGGTCCTCGCCGCTGGGTCAGTTCCGGGCGGGCGACACGTTCGACCTCCGGTCGTGCGATCCGTTCGAAGAGACGTCCGATTGTCCGGAGCTGGCGCTCCGGATCTGGCCGGAGTCGGAGCCGGCCGCGAGCGTCGTCGCCGGCGAAGCGCGGAACGAATCGGTTGGTGCTCCGCTGGGCGCGCCCCGTTGTCGCGTGGGCGCCCGGTAGTCCGACCGTCGGCACGAGCGGGGGCATGTTGATCGCGTCAACATGCCCCCGCACGTTCCTCGGATGACGAAGAGCGCCGCTCCCTATCACCACGGCAGTCTGAAAGATGCGCTCGTCGATGAAGCCGCGGCCATGATCGCCGAGGGCGGGGTCGACGGCGTCACGATGCGGGCGATCGGCGAGCGTCTCGGCGTCTCGCGCGCCGCCCCGTACCGACATTTTCCCGACAAGACCGCGCTCATCGTGGCGGTCGCCGCCACCGGGTTCGCGCGCCTCAGCCACCGGCTGCGGAGCGTCGACGCCGAGGCGGCCGGCGCGAGCCTCGGGCGCATCCGACGGATGGGCGAGGAGTACATCCGCTTCGCGATCGAGAACCCCGCGCATTATCGCGTCATGTACGGTAAGGAGGCGCTCGCCCGTCGTGAGCAGCCGGAGCTGCGCCAGGCGGGGGACGCGATCTTCGATCACCTCGTCGACGTGCTGCGCGCGCACCAGCGCAGCGGTGGGATCAAACGCCAGGATCCGCGCGTACAGGCCTACGTGGCGTGGAGCGCCGCGCACGGACTCGCGTCGCTCCTGATCGAAGAGCAGATCCTGGCGGACGTCGATGTCGATGCGGTCATCGGGCAGACGACGAACGCCTTGCTGAACGGCTTGAGACGACGCGCACGCCGGTGACGTCCGGGCTGGCGGTCGGGTTCGAGCGGTGGGTCGTCCTCGGGTATTCGTACGGGGGCTCTTTCGCGGTCGTCGGGGGTCGACTACGGTTCGCGCGACCGGAACCCACGACGACGAGGATGCCATGCGTCGGCTGAGCGCACTTTGTCTGTTGGGCCTCATCGGTTGGACCGCGTGCGGCACGCCGGACGCGGCGCCGGAGACGGAAGAACCGCCGAGGCCGGTGACGTTCGGACCCGCCGACGGGCACGAGCTTCCACCGGCCGATCTCGAGCGCGTCGCGGTGGGCGACCTCGCGCCGGACTTCACGGCGGCCACGACCTCGGGCGAGCCGATCACGCTCTCGAGCTATCGCGGCGAGAAGAACGTCCTCCTGTTCTTCTATCGAGGCCACTGGTGACCGTACTGCGGAAGGCAGCTCGGGGAGCTGCAAGACTTGCTGACACCGGAGCAGCGTGAGCGTACGGAGGTCCTCGCGATCTCGTCGGATGGTCCCGACGAGCATCGGCTGATGATCGACTGGGTGGCGGAGGAGTTCGATGGATACCGGATCGACTACACGCTCCTGTCGGATCCCGGCGCCGCGATCATCAATCGCTACGGCCTCTTCAACGTGGACGATCCGCGCGGTCGCGCGATCCCACACCCGACGACCTACGTGATCGACAGGGACGGCCGGGTGCACTGGAAGTTCACCGAAGTCGACTACCGCGTCCGTCCCGAGCACGACGATATCCTGGGTGCGCTCGCCGAGCTCGATACTCGGTAGCCGACCCGCACCGCCCGCAGTCGCCTCGAGGCTCGTCGCCGCCCTCGTGGCGACCGTCAGACCCACGCGTCCGCGCGCGTTTCACAGACATGAGAACGAACCGGACCCGCGCTCCCTCGGGAGCGCTCGCCTTCGCCGTCTGTTGCGGGCTCGGCACCGCCTGCTCCGACCCCGCGTTCGACCCCGGGCCGGGCGGCACGCTCACGACGGGGACCTGGGGCGCCGTCGACGCCGGGGTCATCGTGTCCGAGTCGGCGGCGCACGTGCACATCGGCTGTACGTTCGGCGATGTAGACGGCGAGATCGCGCTCGGCCCGGACGGGGCGTTCGAGGTGGCGGGGCGCTACATGCTTCGCGCGTACCCGATCGCGGTCGGTCCGGCGGTGCCCGCTCGCTTCATCGGTCGCGCCGTGGGTCGAACGCTGACCCTCACCGTGGCGGTCGACGACACCGTCGAGAGCCAGGAGGTCACCCTGGGCCCCGTCACGCTCACCTATGGCGATGAGCCCGTGATGGCGCAGTGCCCGATCTGTAGCGTGCAGTAGTCGACGAGGATCACGCCGCGCGTCGGCCGACCGCCGCCCGTCGCACGGTCTTGAGACTCCGGGCCCGGAGCGGTCCATTCCGGCATGATCCGACCCGAGCCGTTGAAGAAGACCGATCCGTACGGGCCGTGGTCGTGCCGCGGGATCGACATCTGGGATGCCATCTGCGCCGCCTGCGACGGGGAGACCGAGCGTCTGCGTGCCGTCCTCGAACGCGACGCGAATCTGTATCGCGCCGAGTACTGGTACGCGCAGCCCATCCTGTTCGCGGTCCGGGAAGGGCATGCCGAGGCCGTTCGCGCCCTGCTCGAGGCCGGTGCGGACCCGTCCTGGAGCGACGGGCTACACGACGACCTGATCGTGACCGCGCGCGACCGGGGGTTCTCCGTCATCGCGGAGATCTTGGAGGAGGCCCGGGCGACGCGCGAAGCGACGCCTACGCCGGGGGCCCCGAAAACCGACGGAGCACCGATTCACGCCGCCGTCGCGTCCGGCGAAGTGGCGGCGATGGAATCCGCGCTCGAGGCCGCGCCGGAGTCGGTGCACGCGCTCGACCCGGTGGGTCGGACGCCGCTCCACCACGCGGTCGCGACCGGGTCGGCCGCGGCCGTCGAGCTGCTGCTCGCGCGCGGGGCCGACCCGAACTGGCCCGAGGGCCCGGAGGCGCCCCGCGGGAAAGCGCTCCACACCGCGGCTCGGATGGGCGATCGCGTCCTCGTCGAGCGGTTGCTGACAGGCGGTGCGGATCCCAACGCCGAGATCGACTCCTCGGGGAGCGCGACGTGGGCCGCGGCCACGCCCGAGCTTCGCGAGCTTCTCATCGCGGGCGGTGGACGGCTCGATCCGGCGTACCTGATCTGGCTCGACGAG
Source organism: Gemmatimonadota bacterium (assembly GCA_022360695.1). Classification (GTDB taxonomy): domain Bacteria; phylum Gemmatimonadota; class Gemmatimonadetes; order Palauibacterales; family Palauibacteraceae; genus Palauibacter. Next base: position 2,081 of record JAKSCH010000174.1, on the reverse strand, counting down.
GACGACGCGGCGATCGAGCTCGTACGCGCCGACCCGAGCTCGGCGAGCTCGAACTGCGGCGGCGCCTTCGCCACGGCCTGCAAGCTCGGGAAGCGAGATGTCGTCGCGCGTCTGATCGAGGCGGGTGCCCGCGTCCCGGCGACCGTCACGGAGTGTCGTTCCTATCTGTGGCACGATCCGGAGTCCCTCGACATGCTCCTGGCGGCGGGGATGGATCCGGACCTGCCGAGCTGGGAGCGCGCGACGCCGCTCCACGACCTGTGTAGCCGAGATGGCCGCGGGCGCCCCTACCCGCACCGCGTCCGTTGCGCGGAGACGTTCCTGGACGCGGGCGCCGACATCACGGCGCGGGACGAGCACTATCGGTCGACCCCCTTGGCGTGGGCCGCCCGCACCGATCTCATCGATATGGTCGAGCTCTTGCTCGACCGCGGCGCGCCGGTTTCCCTCGCGGATGACGAGCCGTGGGCGACCCCGCTCGCCTGGGCGGAACGACGAGGTCACAGGGAGGTCGCGCGGCGTCTTCGCGCAGCTATCGGAACCGAACGTGGATAGACAGGAGAAACACGTGCGACGTTTGCTCACACTCACGGGTCTCGTGCTCGGTCTTCCGGTCTCGGCCGCCGGCCAGGACCTCGTCTTGACCAACGCGAACGTCATCGACGTCTCGGACGGCTCGATCACCGAGAACGCGACGGTCGTGCTCGCGGACGGACGGATCCGCTCGATCTCGACCGATGGCGAGGCGCCGGCGGGCGTCGAGCGTATCGACCTGATGGGGCGCTTCGTGGCTCCCGGTCTCATGGACGCGCACGTCCACGTCGGCGATGCCGCCGCGGCGCGTCGGGCGCTCGAGACGGGCGTCACGACCATGCGCAGCATGGGGACGTCGCACTACGTCGACGTGGGTCTACGCGATCTCCAAGCCGGAGGCCACCTGACGGCGCCGCAGTATCTCGCCGCCGGCTATCACGTCCGGCCCCCGGCGGCCGAGGCGTTCTTTCAGGATCACCCGGAGCTCGGGCACCTGTACGGGCAGGAGGTGCGTGGCGTCGAGGCGGTCCGCGAGATGACGCGCGCGATCGTCGGGCGTGGGGTCGATTTCGTGAAGACCAACGCCACCGAGCGCGCCGGGCTCCCCGACACGGATCCGCGGAAGGCGTTCTACTCCGAGGACGAGCTCCGCGCCGTCGTGGAGGAAGCGGCCGCCGGAGGGATCGGCGTCGCCGCGCACGCGCATGGCGACGTAGGGGCGCGCTCCGCCGTGCTGGCCGGCGTGCGGAGCATCGAGCACGGCACCTACATGAGCCCGGAGACGCTCGGCCTCATGGTCGAGCGGGGCACGTTCCTCGTGCCCACGATCGCGATCGTGCGCGACCTGACGATTCCGGGCGGCAGCTACGACAACCCCGTCCTCATCGTTCGAGGCCGCCACATGCTGCCGCGCGTCCAAGAGATGGCGCGACGCGCCCACGAGCTGGGCGTGCGCATCGTGGCGGCCACCGACACCGGATACGGCTCGGAGAACGTGACCACGCTGGCGCACGAGCTGCTCGAGTTCGTGGAGATCGGGATGACGCCGCTCGAGGCGCTCCAATCCGCGACGATCACGGCCGCGGAGCTCTTCGGCCTCGGCGAGCGGACCGGCCGCCTGGAAGCGGGGCTCGAGGCCGACCTGATCGTGCTCGAGCGCAACCCGCTCGAGGACATCGGCGTGCTCCAGGATGTCCTGATGGTGATCAGCGATGGCGAGGTGATCGTCGAGCGCGGGGACTGGCCGGGTCGACGCACCGTTTCCTGATCGTCGGGCTGCGAGGGGCTCTACGCGGCCCGCGCGCTCGGGCCGCTCGCCGTCCTCGGTCGCGCAAGAGTCCCGGTTCCCGACCTACCCCACGGTCAGTGAAACCGGAGACGCACGCCGAACTGCGCCTGCCACTGAGATGGACCCATCTCGGGCACGTAGCGCGGATCCCGCCCTGGGGCCCGCGTTCGAGCTGTCCCACGAACCGAGCCTCGAGCGGGTCCTGCACCTCCGGAAACACCGAGAGATCGTTGTCGTCCTCGAAGCGACCGTCGACGCT
>JAKSCH010000194.1 GCA_022360695.1 Gemmatimonadota bacterium | reverse complement strand
GTGGCGAATGTCTTTGACGCGTTTGAGCATCATGTACTTCGTCATGATGTGCGGCTGACCGACGACCCCCAGCCCGAACACGAAGAACCACGAGAGTGCGCTCAGCATCCCGATGGTGCCCCACGGCCCGGCGGCCGCGCGGTCGTCCTCGACGACGACGCGGGTGATCTCGGTCAAGCCGCCATCGAACGTGCCGAGCACCGTGAAGAACACGAGCACGGCCGCGACGATCATGATCGCGCCCTGGATGAGATCCGTGTAGACGGATGCGACGATCCCGCCGGTCACCGAGTAGAAGATCAGCACGGAGCACGAGATCGCGACGCAGAGCCCGAGGCTCGGGTCCGCCAACACACCCGCGTCGGCCAGCACGCCCTGGAGCACGATCGACATCGCCAGGATCTGCGTCGCGAGATACCCGAGCACGCCCAGGAGGATGACGATCGCCACCGACGCGCGGACGGACTCGGACCCGTACCGGGCGGCCGCGACGTCGGGCAGTGACACGCACTCGCGTAGCTCCGCCACCATCCGGAGCCGCTTGGCGACGAGGTTGAGCACGATGATGTTCGAGATCACCATCGAGCCGAGAATCCAGACCGAGCTCATCCCCATCGAGTACATGAGTCCAGGCCCCCCCACGAACCCGAACCCGCTCATCGTGCTCGAGAACACGGCGAACGCCGTGACGAACACGCCGAGGTTGCGACCCGCGACGAAGAAGTCGCTCGATGACGTGGTGCGACGCAGAGACCACAGACCGACGCCGACGCACAGCGCCAGATACGCGACGACCGCCACCAACGTGATGAGGGCGCGGTTGGCTTCGAGAGCGTCGCTCATGATCCGCCGCGTGCCGTCTCGGCTCGTCGCTTCTCGACGATCTGATCGAACCTCGCCTGCTCGTCCGGCCCGAAGTACGCCCGTTCGAACGTCACGGTCATGGCGAGAAGCACGATCCAGGGCGACAGACCGATCGCGTACACGAGCCACGCCGACGGGCCCGTGAAGCCGGCCACGAACCGGGTGTCCCCGATCGCGTATGCATCGAACGATCGCATCAACGCGATGAACGCGAGGAGGTACCACACCGTCCAGGCCGTCACGATCGACCGGATGCGGTGCCCGCTCCGGAACCCGATCCGCATCGTGACGCACATCATCGCGATCGCGAGGATGCCGACCGCGTACCCCGCCCAGCTCGGGGCGCCGAGCGTACCCGCGGCATCCCCGCGGAGCATCGGCTCGAACTGCGGGTGGGGCGCGGCCGTCGCGCCGCCCGCGCCGGCGACGATGGCCCCGACGAGCAGCGTCAGCAGGCCCGCGGCGAGCGCGAGCAGCACTGCCCAGAGTCGGGTCGTGTCCGTCGAGTTGTGGATTCTGCCCCCCTTGTTCGACGACAGGAGAGTTTGTCACGACCGCCGCGACCGCGCGAGCCGTCGACGCTGGACTTCGACCGAGGCTCCTGAGAGTTTTCCGCCCATCGTCGCGCGCTCGGCAGGTCGCGACGCACATCCCTCGATCAGAGAGAGCCCCGAGAACGATGACATCACCAGCACGGGTCGCCATCACCGGCGCGGCCGGGAACATTGGATATGCGCTCGCCTTCCGAATCGCCGCCGGTGACATGCTGGGGCCGGATCGACCCGTCATCCTTCAGCTCATCGAGATCCCGCCGGCGATGGGCGCCCTCGCGGGTGTCGCCATGGAGCTCAACGACTGCGCCTTCCCGCTTCTCCACGGCATCGTCGAGACTTCGGATATCGACGAGGGATTCGACGAGGTCGACTTCGCGTTGCTGGTGGGGGCCAAGCCGCGAGGGCCGGGGATGGAGCGGGGCGACCTGATCGCGGACAACGGCGCGATCTTCGGTCCCCAAGGGAAAGCGCTCAACGACCATGCGTCACGAGACGCACGCGTCCTCGTGGTCGGAAACCCGGCGAACACGAACTGCCTGATCGCCGCGTCGAACGCGCCGGACCTGGATCGGCGGCAGTTCTCCGCGATGACGCGGCTCGATCACAATCGCGCGATCAGCCAGCTCGCCGAGAAGACCGACGCGCACTCGACCTCGATCCGACGGATGACGATCTGGGGGAATCACTCCGCCACGCAGTATCCGGACATCAGCAACTGCACGATCGACGGATCGGCCGCGAGCGAGCGCGTCGACCACGATTGGTATCGGGATACGTTCATCCCCAAGGTGCAGAAACGCGGTGCCGAGATCATCGGAGCGCGCGGCGCCTCGTCGGCGGCGTCCGCCGCATCCGCCGCCATCGATCACATCCACACTTGGGTCCACGGCACTGCCGACGACGATTGGACCAGCCTGGCGGTGGCGTCCGACGGTTCCTACGGCGTCGATGCGGGGGTCGTCTTTTCGTTCCCGGT
>JAKSCH010000341.1 GCA_022360695.1 Gemmatimonadota bacterium | reverse complement strand
TGGCCCGACCCCTCCAGGCGTGGCGCAAGGCTCAGCTCGGCTACTACGCGGATCCGACCGCGTACCGCCGGTGGTATCCTCCACGTCTCGTCGGCCCTCGGGTCGAGACGACGCCGATCGGCGAATCGCACCCGGCCTCGACCGCGTCGCGCCCCGAGTCCGATTCGCGCCCCCGGCCGGCGGTCGGGCCCGAGGCCGAGGCACGCCGACCATGAGCGACCGCACCGGGGTGCTCCTCGTGCTCGAGCACGTCCACGGCGTCGCCGTCGTGGCGGCCCTGCTGACGCTCTGTCTGGGACTCGGGCGCGTCGTCCTTCGCCGGCTCTCGGTCGAGGAGACGCCGCTCGACGAGTGTTTGCTCGGTGTCGCGCTGGGTGGCGGTCTCGTGAGCCTGTCGATGCTCGCCTTGGGCTCGATCGGGGCGCTTCGCCCGCTCCCGATCACACTCGCGGTCGCGGCCCTGGCCTGGGCCGCTCGGACGGGGCTCGTGACGCTCCCACGTCTGGTACGGGGCGCCGCGCGGCAGGTCGGGGGTGACGGCGAGTACCCGGTTCTCGGCGCCATCGCCCTCGGCGCGACGATCCTGGCGACCGTGTTTCTGGTCTCGCTCGCGCTCACGCCGACGGTCGATTGGGACTCGCTGCTCCTGCACCTCAGGGTGCCGAGCCAGCTTCTCGCCGAGTCGCGGCTCTACGTCCCCGAGGACAACCTGCCGAGCGGTTTTCTGGCGCTCGTCCACATGCTCTACGTGCCGCTGCTCGCCGCAGGTGCCGAGACGGGGCCGGCGCTGCTGAGCGCGGCGTACGCGCTGCTCCTCGCGCTGACCGTCGTCGCGGTGTGCCAGCGGTTCTACGATCAGGCGGTCGCATGGCTGGCCGTGATCGGTCTGTGGGGGACGAGCATGATCCTCATGGTCGCGGTCACCCCGCGCGTCGATGTCTCGTTGGCCTTCCATACGCTCCTCGGGCACTACGCGCTGCTTCGGTTCATCGACCCGCCGCCCGCGTCCGCGGACGAAGACGTCCGCGCGGGCGGCGTCCCGTGGGTGGGCGCGGCGCTGCTCGGTCTGATGGCGTCGGTGAAGTACCACGGGTTGGCCTACGCGGCGCTGCTCGCCCCGTTGGTGCTCGTCGGCGCCGCCCGAACGACGCGCGGTCCCGGCGCTACGGCGAAGATCGTGATCGTCGCCGCGTCCGCCGCGCTTCTTATCCTCTCCCCGTGGGTGATCAAGAACCTCGTGCTGTTC
>JAKSCH010000533.1 GCA_022360695.1 Gemmatimonadota bacterium | reverse complement strand
ACGTGCCCTTCTTCTCCATCAGCGGTTCCGACTTCGTCGAAATGTTCGTCGGCGTCGGTGCCTCGCGCGTCCGCGACCTGTTCAAGCAGGCGAAGGACAACTCACCATGCATCATTTTCCTCGACGAGATCGACGCCGTCGGTCGCCGTCGCGGCTCGGGCATGGGCGGCGGCCACGACGAGCGCGAGCAGACGCTCAACGCGATCCTGGTCGAGATGGACGGCTTCGGCACGGACGAGGGCATCATCGTCGTCGCCGCGACGAACCGACCGGACGTGCTCGACCCGGCGTTGCTCCGCCCCGGTCGCTTCGACCGCCAGATCGTCGTCGACAACCCCGACGTGAAAGGTCGCGAGGGGATCTTCCGCGTCCACACCCAGGACATTCCGCTCTCCGAAGACGTCGACCTCGCGGTGCTGGCGAAGGGCACACCCGGTCTCTCGGGCGCCGACATCGAGAACATCGTCAACGAGGCGGCGCTGATCGCGGCGCGTGAGGACAAAGACCGCGTGTACATGGACGAGTTCGAGCGGGCCAAGGACAAGATCATGCTCGGGACCGAGCGCCGGAGCATGGTCATCTCGGAGGAAGAGCGCGAGGTGACGGCGTACCACGAAGCGGGCCACGCCGTGATCGCGCTCCGTGTGCCCGGGCTCGATCCGCTGCACAAGGTCACGATCATCCCGCGAGGGCGCGCCATGGGACTCACGGCGTCGCTCCCCGAGGAAGACCGCCACTTCTACACGAAGGACTGGCTCGAGGGTCAGCTCACCATGCTGTTCGGCGGACGCGTCGCCGAGGAGATGGTGCTCGGGGAGGGGAAGATCACGACGGGAGCCGGGAACGACATCGAGCGCGCCACGGATCTCGCGCGCCGAATGGTGATGCAGTTCGGGATGTCCCCCGCCGTCGGCGCCATGGCCGTGGGCGACCGCGAGCACGAGGTGTTCCTCGGGCGAGACCTCTCGCAGCGCCGCGAGGTGAGCGAGAAGACCGCCGAGCTCGTGGATGCGGAGGTCAAGCGCATCCTCGACGAGTCGTACGAGCGGACCGAGAAAGTGCTCGAAGAGCACCGCGCGCTGCTCGATCGCATCGCGCAGGCGCTGCTCGAGCGGGAGACGATCGACGCCGACGATATCAAGGCGCTCGAGGAGGGTCGGGAGTTGCCGCCTCCGACTTCGGATCCGGCCGTTCCGGAGAAGCCCGAGCCGGTGCCGACCGAAGCCGTCGCGCCTCGCGAGCGGCCGTTGGAAGGCCCGGGCGGCGAGCCGGCGCCCGCACCGGCCTGATCGAGCGGGCCCGCCGGTGCACGTGACCTCCAGCGGGCCGTCTCGGGTGTGGAGCGTTCGCGATCGCGACATCCCGCTCGACGTGCCGGCCGTCGCCGGGATCTTGAACGTCACGCCGGATTCGTTCTCCGACGGCGGCGTCTTCGCCGATCCGGGACGCGCCATCGATCACGCCCTCGAGATGGTCGATGACGGCGCAGCGCTCATCGATGTCGGGGCCGAGTCCACGCGCCCCGGTTCCGATCCCGTGCCCGCGGACCTGGAGTGGTCGCGACTGGATCCCGTCCTCGCCGGTCTCCGAGATCTTCCCGTTCCGTTCACCGTCGACACGACGAAGAGCGAGGTCGCCGAACGCGCCCTCGACGCCGGCGCCGCCGCGATCAACGACGTCTCGGGGCTCGCGTCCGATCCCCGGATCGGGGCGGTGGTCGCCGCAGCCGACGCGGGGCTCGTCGTGATGCACATGCGCGGCACGCCGAAGACGATGCAGACCGACACCCGCTACGACGACATCGCGCACCGGGTCGCCGAATCGCTCGACGCGTCGCGGCGGAAGGCACTGGCGGCCGGGTGCCGACCCGAAGCGGTGGCCGTCGACCCGGGGATCGGGTTCGGGAAATCGGTCGAGGGCAACCTCGAGCTCCTCGCGCGTCTCGACGAGATCGCGGCGCTCGGGTCCCCGGTGTGGGTGGGGCCATCGCGCAAGTCGTTCCTCGGGCACCTGCTCGACGCCGGACCCGACGAGCGGCTCGCGGGCACGATCGCCGCCTGTCTCGCGGCGGCGCGGAACGGCGCGCACGTCTTTCGCGTACACGATGTGCGAGCCGTGAGCGACGCGCTGCGGACGCAGCGCGCGATCGACGACGAGCCCGGCACGGGCTGGAGAGCCGGCGAGACGCTCACCGCCGCGGGCGTGGAGGGCTGATGGGAGCGGTGCTCGAGTATCTTCGCTTTCTCCGGATCGGCTGGCCGGATCTCGTCGAGATCAGCCTGGTCGGGTACCTCATCTATCGGCTGCTCATCCTGTGGGCCGGCACCCGTGGCTTCCAGATCCTGTTCGGGTTGGTCGTGCTCGTGGCCGTGTACGCGCTGGCCGGCGTGCTGCGCTTCGAGCTGATCGAGTACATCCTCTCGCAAGCGTTCACGTACGGCGCGTTCGCGTTGATCGTGGTCTTCCAGCCGGAGCTTCGAAGCGCCCTCGCGCGTCTCGGGCGCAACCGCGTGCTCCGCGTCCTGACCCGCCTCGAGGAGCGCGGTCAAGCCGTGGCCGATGAGATCGCGAAGGCGGCCGAGAAGCTGTCCCGCAGCCGCACCGGCGCCATCATCGCGATCGAGCGCGAGCTCTCGCTCGACGAGTACATCGAGAAGACGGGGACGCCGCTGCGCGCGGATGTGTCCGCGGAGCTTCTCATCACGTTGTTCACCCCGCGCTCGCCGCTCCACGACGGAGCGGTCGTGATCCGAGGGGTCGAGATCGTGGCGGCCGGCGTCCACCTGCCGCTGACGCAGTATCCGTTGGGCGACAAGTCGCTCGGTACCCGACACCGCGCGGCGCTCGGGCTCTCCGAAGAGACCGATGCGCAGGTGATCGTCGTATCGGAGGAGACGAGCCAGATCTCGGTCGCTCGCCGCGGCGTGTTGCGGCGCGGTCTACGACCCGACCAACTCCGCGACCGGCTCGCCGCGGGTGCGGATGCATCTGAAGTCGTTGCGGGGCAACACGATACCGAGTCGGACGCGTTCGCGAGCGGCGAATCGTCGCCCGAGCTGATCGTCACGACCCACCCGCCGGAGGGCCCCGAAATGTCGCTAGACTCCGCGCTCGAGGGCGAGGATGGAGCGCCTCATCCGGTTTGACGCCTCCCGACAGATTCCCTAAACTTCCGAGCTAGCCGTAGCATGGCCGTAACCCTTGCGGACAGGCGATATGAGCAATCAGTACGAGCTTATGACCCTCTTCAAGGACGGCGGGTTCATGATGTACCCGCTCGTCCTCTGCTCGCTGATCGCGTTCGGCGTGATCCTGGCGAAGGCTTGGACCCTCTCCATCGCACACAGGGACTCGAAGCGTCTCCTCGCGGAGATCGAGGATCTCGGCGTGGGCGGACGCCTCGAGGATGCGATCGAGACGGCCGAGAACACCCGCGGTCCCGTGGCCGCGATTCTTCTCTCCGGTCTGCGGCGCCTGCGCGAGCGGCACGCCGGTGCGCGCTCCGACGGGGCCGACGTGCAGAAAGCGATCGCCACGACGGGTGTGATCGAGCTCGATTTTCTCGAGCGAGGGCTCCCGGTCCTCGGGACGATCGCCAACGTGGCGCCCATGCTCGGCTTCCTCGGCACGGTGATCGGGATGATCCTGGCGTTCCAGGCGATCGAGATCGCCGGTCAGGTCGATCCGCAGCTCGTGGCGAGCGGGATCAAGGTCGCGTTGATCACGACCGCCGCCGGGCTCACGATCGCGATCCCCGTGAATATCGCCTACAACTTCTTCGTGACGCGGATCGATCGCCTGATCCTCGACATGGAAGAGGGCGCGCAGGAGGTCCTGGGTCTCATATGGAGCCTCGAGGACAGGGGCGGGTACGAAGCGGCAAGCTGACCGGTCAAAGCGACTCGAACGAGCGGAAAGAGACGACTCCATGGCGATCATGAAACGGAAGCAGAAGGTCTCGGACGAGATCCCGACCGCCTCGCTTGCCGACATCGCGTTCCTCCTGCTGGTCTTCTTCCTCACCACGACGGTGTTCAACGAAGAGAAGGGTCTCCCGATCGTCCTGCCCGAGCGGTCCGAGGAGCAGGATGTGTCACCGAAGAACCTGATCTTCTTCATCGTCCAGCCCGACGGCCGGGTGGTCGTCCGGCGCGGTGAGAGCGAGCAGGAGCAAACGGTCGCCTACAACCAGGTGGCGACGATCCTCCGCCAGGAGCTCGCCGGCAACGACAACCTGATCGCCGCCATTCAGACGCACCCCGACGCCTCGTACCGACACATGGTCAACGTGCTCGATGAGGTGAAGCTCTCGGGTGCGGAGCGTATCTCGCTTCAAGAGTTGGAGAACTAGATGGCCATCAAGGACAGCGGCTTCAAGAAAAAGTCCGGATCCGACAGCGAGATCCCGACGTCGTCGCTCGCGGACATCGCGTTCCTGCTTCTCATCTTCTTCATGGTCACCACCGTGTTCCGCAAGGAGAAGAAGCGGACGATCGAGTGGACCGACGCCGAGGCCACCGAGAAGATCGATGAGAAGCGGAAGAACATCCTCCACATCTGGATCGAGCGGAACGGGACCGTCTACATCAACGACGCCGTGACGCCTTTCGAGGATATCTCCGAGGTGGTACGACCGATCTACGCGGAGAATCGCGAGCTCGTGATCGCGCTCCGCGGCGACCGCGAGGTGCCGTATCACCAGATCAACACGATCACCGAGGTACTGCAGGAGGCCGGCGCCGTCCGAGTCACGTTCGCCACGCGACTCGAGCAACGCGCGACCCGCGCCCGCCGGTAGACCGCAGCTGGCTTAGGAGGAAGCATGGATGAGACCTCAGCCGTCCGACTGACCGCGAACGATCAGTTCAAGGCAAAGAGCACGAACTGGACGCAGGTCGGGATCCTCACCGCCGTGATGGTCCATTTCGGTCTCTTCGTCTTCGTCCGTCCGTTCGAGGCCGAAGACCTCGGCATGGTCGCCGAGGAGATGGAGGCGATCACGCTGCCGCCCGAGGTGCGCATCCCGCCGCCGCCGGAGCAGATCGCGCGTCCCGCGACGCCGCGCGTCGCTCAAGTCGAAGTCTCCGAGGACATCACGATCGCTCCCACCACGTTCGAGACGAACCCGGTCGAGAACCTGCCGCCGCCGCCGTCCGGTAGCGATCCGGCGGATCGCCCGTCGTTCATTCCCTACGACACGCCCCCGGTGATGACCAATCAGGGCGATGTCGTTCGTCTGATCGAGCGCGAGTATCCCCGCCAGCTCAAGGACGCGGGAATCGGCGGACGAGTCGAGCTGTGGCTGTACGTGAACGAGTCGGGACAGGTCGCGAACTCGGAGGTCAAGACCTCCGCCGGGCACGCGCTGCTCGACGAGGCCGCGCTCAAGGTCGCGCCGCAGATGCGGTTCCGACCGGCCAAGAACCGGGAGAAGGTCACGGCCGTATGGGTCTCGCAATGGGTGAACTTCCAGGTCATCTGACCCGCCGCAGATCCAAAGGAGCGCACCGCGCCCGACCTCACCGACGTGGGGTCGGGCGCGCGTCGTTTCGGACGTCACGCCCGACCGGTTCGTGGCTCGCCGAGGAGGCGTTCCGGCGACCGACGCGAAACGGGTGAGCGATCAGGCGCCGGTCTCCGTCCGCCTCGTCGCGGACCCTTGCTCGCTCGCTTCGAAACGCGCGGTTCCGTAGACTGTGCCGCGTGACGAGCGACGGAATCGACGCCCGATTGGCGGGGGTGATTCGCCGGGTGGAACGGGCCGCGGAGCGGGCGGGTCGTAGTCCCGACGAAGTCGAGATTCTCCCCGTCACCAAGGGACACTCCGCGGACGCCATCCGGTCGGTGGCCGCGGCGGGTCTTCGTGCCATCGGCGAGAATCGGGTGCCGGAAGCCGAGGCGAAGCGCGCCGAGATCGGCCCGACGCCCGGCGTCGCATGGCACATGATCGGGCGATTGCAGCGAAACAAGGCCCGGAGGGCGGTGCGGCTCTTCGACGCTATCGAGTCGGTGGACAGCGTCCGCTTGGCGGAGACACTCCACCGTATCGTCTGCGAAGAAGAGCGCGATCCGGTGGACGTCCTCGTGCAGGTGAACACCGCGGATGAGAGCGCGAAGACGGGGTTCCGTTCGGATGAGGCGGTGAGCGGCGCGCGCGCCGTCGCCGAGCTGAGCGGCCTCCGAGTTGCGGGGTTGATGATGATGGCCCCGTTCACGAGCGACGAAGGTGTCTTGCGGTCGGCGTTTCGCGAGGCGAGCAGGCTCTTTGAGAGGTGCCGGGACGAAATCCCGAAGTTCGAGGGGCGCACCCTCTCGATGGGGATGAGCAACGACTTCGAACTGGCGGTGGAGGAGGGGAGTACCCGGGTTCGTCTCGGGACCGTGATCTTGGGGGAACGATGATCGATCTGACTCCGCTCGACGTCAGAAAGAAGAAGGAAGACTTCAAGCGCGCCGTGCGCGGGTACGACCCGCTGCAGGTCGACGCCTTCCTCGACGTGGTTGCGGATCGGCTCGAGACCCTCGTTCGGGAGCACGGATCGCTCGCGGACAAGGTCGCGCACCTCGACAGCTCGCTACACACCTACCAGGAGCGCGAGCGGGCGCTCAACGAAGCGCTCCTCGCCGCGCAAGAGCTTCGGGAGGAAGCGAGATCACAAGCCGAGCGCGACGCGGCGGTCCGGCTTCGGGAGGCGGAAACCCATGCAGAGGCGATCCTGCTCGACGCCGACCAGGCGATCCGACACTCCCAGCGACGGCTCGAGGACCTGCGCGCGCGTCGTCGACAGTTCTTGAAGTCGCTCCGCACGATGACGGAGCGGTTCGAAGACTATCTCGAGCTCGAGGAGACACGTCTCGAAGCCGAGCCGGAAGACCTGGGCGATCTGCTCGAGCGATTGCAGACGGATCTGGGTCAAGGGACGGCGGTCGCCGAGGAGGAGCCGTCGGGCGAGCCCGTCGAGCCACCGCTCGCGGCCGATCCGCTCGCGACCGCGATCGAGAGCCGCAACGGGGACACGCGGCTCGATACCGATCCGATCCCCCCCCCGCCCGAAGAGACGTCGACTTCGGACTCGCGCCTCTCATCCACGCAGATTACGCCGCCGGAGCCGAGCGGCCCGGGCGCCTCGTCGAACTGACTTTCGTCCTTACAGTCTGAACGGAGCACCGAGATGGCCTACCGGCCCATCCCTGATTCTGTGGCGGAGATCGAAGAAGACGTCCTGCGCGCCTGGGACGAAGAGGACACGTTCGCGCTCAGTCTCGCCGCGCGAGAGGGCGCCGAGGATTTCGCGTTCATCGAGGGTCCCCCCACGGCCAACGGACGACCCGGCGTGCACCACATCCTCGCGCGTACGATCAAGGATGTCGTCGCGCGCTACCGCACCATGGCCGGCTATCGCGTGCCCCGGAAGGCGGGGTGGGACACGCATGGCCTTCCCGTGGAGCTCGAGGCGGAGAAGCAGCTCGGGATCTCCGGGAAGCCCGACATCGAACGCTACGGCATCCAGGCGTTCAACGATGTGTGTCGCGAGAGCGTGTTCACGTACCAGGACGATTGGGAGCGTCTCTCCCGACGGATCGGATACTGGCTCGACTACGCGAACCCCTACGTGACCTACGCGCCCGAGTTCATCGAGTCGGGCTGGTGGGCGCTCTCCGAGATCGAGAAGAAGGGGCTCCTGTATCGGGGGTATCGCGTCGTCCCGTATTGCCCGCGGTGCGGGACCGGGCTCTCGAGCCACGAGGTCGCGCAAGGGTACCGAGACGTCAACGAGCCCGCCGTCTTCGTCAAGTTCCACCTCCTCGATGATCCGGACGACGCCCGCATCCTGAGCTGGACGACGACGCCCTGGACGCTCCCCGGCAACCTCGCGCTCGCGGTCGATCCGGAGATCACCTACGCGCGCGTCCGCATCCGCGGCGATGCGCCGAAGGGGAAGCCGGCCCATCACGGACCCGGGGGCGCCGCCGAGGGCGAGGTGTTGATCCTCGCCGAGGATCGCGTGAGCGCCGTCGTCCGACACGACTACGAGGTCATCGCGGAGCACCCGGGGCGCGAGCTCGCCGGTGCGAGGTACGCGCCGCTCTTCCCCGATGCGGTCGATACGTCGGGGAACGAAGCGGCGATGACGGTGCTCGCCGCCGATTTCGTCACCGCCGACGATGGCACCGGTGTCGTCCATACGGCCGTGATGTACGGCGAAGACGACTTCCGCCTCGGGACGGAGGCGGGCCTGCCCAAGCAGCACACCGTGGGCGAGGACGGTCGGTTCCTCGATCGGGTTCCGGGCGGGCTCGCCGGGATGCACGTGAAGGACAAGGAGACCGAGCGGGCGATCCGAGCGTGGCTGGTCGCGCGGGACCTCCTGTACTTCCGCGAGATGTACGAGCACAGCTACCCGCACTGTTGGCGTTGCGAGAGCGCGCTCCTCTACATGGCGCGCGACTCGTGGTACATCCGCACGACCGAGGTCAAGGACCGGCTGCTCGCGCACAACGCGTCGATCGACTGGCACCCACCGGAGACGGGCACGGGCCGGATGGGGGAATGGCTCGCGAACAACGTGGATTGGGCGCTGTCGCGCGAACGGTACTGGGGGACGCCGCTTCCCATCTGGTTGTGCAGCGAGGACGACGAGCACCGGGACGTGCTCGGCTCGTTCGCCGAGCTGGCCGAACGCGCCGGACCCCTGCCCGAGCCGTTCGACCCGCACCGCCCCGGGATCGACGCGATCGAGTGGGATTGTGCGGAGGACGGTTGCTCGGGGCGCATGCGACGGGTTCCCGAGGTCGCGGACGCCTGGTTCGACTCCGGCGCCATGCCGTTCGCCCAATGGCACTACCCGTTCGAGAACCAGGACGAGTTCGAGCGTCACTTCCCGGCGAACTACATCGCGGAGGGCGTCGACCAGACGCGCGGCTGGTTCTACTCGCTGCTCGCCATCTCGACGATGCTCGGCCGGGGGCCGTCGTTCCGGAACGTCGTGGTGAACGACCTCATCCTGGACGCCACCGGCAAGAAGATGT
>JAKSCH010000039.1 GCA_022360695.1 Gemmatimonadota bacterium | reverse complement strand
CCGCGTTCGCGGACAACTGGCCGAACCGGGCGCGGTGGTGGTTCCCCTCGAACGACCACCCCGCCGACAAGGCGACCGTGCGCTTCGACGTGACGGCTCCGGTGGGGTGGGCCGTGGTGGCGAACGGACGGCTGTCCGAGGTCGTGCCGCTCCGCACCCGCGCGAACCGCACCCGCTGGGTGTGGGAGACGGATCCGGATGCCCCGATCCCGCCGTACGCCATGGTGATCGGGCTCGCCCGGTTCGAGCGGTCGTCGATCGGCGCCGCGGCCTGTGGGATGGCGCCCGCCGTCGCGCCCGAGGGCGGGTACGCGGCCGTCGAGGTATGGGCGCTGGCCGGCGATGGCGCGTACGGTACGGAGCGCTTCAGCCGCGCGGCCGACATGCTCGACTTCTACACCGAGCTCATCGGACCCTACCCCTACGAGAAGCTGGCGCACGTCGAATCCTCGACCCGGTTCGGCGGGATGGAGAACTCGAGCGCGATCTTCTATGCCCGCGCGGGTTGGGAGGGCCGCCGCATGGGCGAGGGCGTGATCGCCCACGAGACGGCGCATCAGTGGTTCGGCGACTCGGTGACCCCCGCGTCGTGGTACCACCTGTGGGTCAGCGAGGGGTTCGCGAGCTACTTCGGTCCGCTCTACTTCGAGGCCCGAGACGGCGTCGAGCGGTTTCGCGAGCTCATGGCGTCGAGCCGGGAAACGGCGACCACGTCGGACGTCGTGGGTCAGGCGATCCTCGACTCGACCTCCAACCAGCTCTTCGATCTCCTCAACCGCAACAACTACCAGAAAGGCGCCTGGGTGCTCCACATGCTCCGGGCTCGCCTCGGCGACGATGTCTTCTTCCGCGCGATCCGCGACTACTACGAGCGTCACGAGCACGGCGTGGCCGACACCGACGATGTCCGCGCCGCGTTCGAGCGCGCTTCGGGGGACGATCTCGCGGCGTACTTCGATCAGTGGGTCGCGCGTCCGGGGCACCCCCGGCTGGCGATCACGTGGCGCCCGGTCTCGGACGATCTCGTGCTGACGATCGCGCAGACGCAGCCGAGCGATTGGCCCACGTTCGCGCTCGACTTCGAGATCGAGATCCGAGGGGGCGCGCGGGACGGCGAGCGCGAGTCGATCTCGATCTCGGATCGGGAGAGCGCGGTGACGATCGTCGGTGCCGGGAGCGCGACCGGGATCGCGTTCGATCCGGATGTCGAGGTGCTCGCGACGGCCGAGGTGCGGCGCGGCCCCTAGCCCGAGCGTGGGAGCGTGGCGTCTCTACCCCGCCGTGAGCTCTCGATCGCAAGCGAGCAGGTCGTCGTCCGTCTCGCGACGCACCACCTCGCGCGCCGCACCGTCCCTGACGAACGCCACGGCGGGGCGCCCGACCCCGTTGTAGCGACTCGACATCGCGAACACGTACGCGCCGGTCGCCGCGACGACGATCAGGTCACCCACGTCGGAGCCCGCCGGAAGCTCGACATCGGTCGCGATGACGTCGCCCGACTCGCAGTGGCGCCCCACGACGCGAAACGGTTTTCGATCGGTTTCGTGGGACCGGCTGACGTTGACCATCTCGTAGGCCGCTCCATACAGCGACGGGCGCGGGTTGTCCGAGAGGCCACCGTCGACCGCGAGCACGTCGCCCAATCCGGTCAATCGCTTGCGCGCGTGGATGCGATACAACGTGATGCCCGCGTTCGCGATCACCGACCGACCGGGCTCGACGACCAAGCGGTGCTCCCCGACCCGACCATCGACGTCCGCATCGCGGAGCCCGCCGCGCAACGCGTCCGCGTAGGCGTCGATGGAGGGAACGTCGTCGCCGACCACGTAGCGGACGGCGAAGCCCCCGCCCAGGTCGAGCTCCACCGCGTGGTCGAATCGATCGCGGCGCGGCGCGACGAAGTCGACGGCCGCGGCGGCCACGGCGCGGAACAACCCGAGATCCTTGATCTGACTCCCGGCGTGTATGTGGACACCCGAGAGCACCAACTCCGAACGCTTCGAGACCGAGTCCGCGACATCGGCGGCCGCGGCAGGCTCCATCCCGAAGTGAGCCGCGGGGCCGACGGTCTTCACCTTCTCGTGCGTGTCCGGGTCGAGGTCCACGTTCAACCGGAGAAGCACGCGGACCGGGTCCGTTCGGCCCGCGCGCACGAGATCGGCCAGCGCGTCGGCTTCGGCGGCGTGATCCACGACCACGCGACCGACACCGGTCGCCACGGCCGTCTCGAGCTCCGCCCGCGACTTGGCGTTGCCGTGCAAGACCACGCGGTCCATGGGGAAGCCCGCGCGGCGAACGAGCTCGAGCTCGCCCCCCGAGACGACGTCGATGTGCCACCCCGCGTCGTCGAGCAAGTGAACGAGCGCGCCGCACAGGAAGGCCTTCCCGGCGTACGTGAGCGTCGTCCCCGATCCGAACGCGTCCCGAAACGCGTTCAGACGCCCGGTGACGTGAGCCTCATCGACGACGTTGAGCGGCGTGGCGAACCGGTCGGCGAGCGCTGCGAACGCGACGCCACCGGTCGATGGACCCGCCGGACCGTCGATCCACGAGTCGGGGAGGACGCGTCTCACATCGTCGCGCCGACGATCGCGAAGCCGACCGTCGCGATGCCCCCCGCGACGAGCGCGTACGGTATCTGCGTTCGGACGTGCTCGATGTGGTCGGTCGCCGAGGCCAGCGAGGCGATGATCGTCGTGTCGCTGATCGGGCTGCAGTGGTCGCCGAAGATGCCGCCCGACAGCACGGCCGCCACGAAGGGTACCACGGATAGACCGAGCGTGTTCGCCACGGGGATCGCGATCGCCAGCATGATGGCGAACGTGCCCCAGCTGCTACCGGTCGCGAACGCGATCCCGCTCGTGACGAGAAACACGAGCGGGATGAGGAGCACGGGCGGCATACCGTCGCCGACGACCCCGGCCACGTACACGCCGGCGCCGAGCTCGCGGGTGATCGCTCCCAGGGCCAGCGCGAGCCATAGCACGACCGCCATCCCCGTAAGCGCGCCCGCGCCCTTCAGACCGACGCGCGACAGGCCATCCAGGTCGAGCGATCGTCCGGCGAGCGTCATCGCCCACGCGATCGCCAGACCCGACAGCACGGCCCAAAGCACGCTCGTAGAGCCGGAGCCATCTGCGATACTTCCGTCGCCCGTGATCCACATGAAGAGCGGCATGGAGAGAACCATGGCCGCGATCGGGATCAGCATGTTGCGCGGCTTGAGATCGATCCCTTCCGGCGGCGGCGGCGCGATTTCGTCCGGGTCCGCCAACGCGACGGAGTGCTCCCACTGGAGCTGCCCCTCCGCGGTGCGCGCTTCGGCCTTCTTCATCGCCCCGAGGTTCAACCCCCGAAACGCGGTGAGTCCGGCCAGCAGCAACGCGAACACGGCGTACAGGTTGAGCGGGATCGCCCGTAGGAACGTGCCGAGCGGGTTCGCGACCTGTTGCTCCGCGAGGATCCCGAGGATCAGGGCACCCCACGCGTTGAACGGGATGAGGATGCACACGGGAGCCGAGGTCGAGTCGACGATGTACGCGAGCTTCTCACGCGAGACCTTGAACCGATCGAACAACGGTCGCGACACCGAGCCCGCGACGAGGATCGTGAGATTCGACTCGATGAACACGACGATCCCGATCAACCAAGCCATGATCTGAGCGCGGCGACCGTCCATGACCCAACGCGCGTCTTCGACCCACTTCACGAAGCCGCCCATCCCACCGTTCGCTTGAACCGTCGCGATAAGCGCACCGATCAGAAACGTGAACACGATGACGCGCGCGTTCCCGGCGTCGCCCAGCACGGCGATCGAGCCGTCGATCGCCGCGGCCGCGCCGGCGGCCGGATTCCACCCGCTGGTGATGGTGAAGCCCAGCCAGATGCCCGCGGCCAGCGACAGAAAGACCTGACGGGTATAGATGGCGAGCCCGATCGCCAGGAGCGGGGGCAACAACGAAACGAATCCGTACGACACCACTTCCTGGACGGCCATACCGAATCGCCTCCTACCGCTTCCGGGTCACCGCTTCGATACCCATCGACTGCGTCGATCGTAGAACCGAAGCGGTCGATCGGCATCCCGCGTGATGCCGATCCGCGTCGTGACTTCGGTGTCGGCGTCCGTCACCGGCACCCCGGACAAGAACTCGAGCGGCGGCGCGCTCAGCCGGTGCCCCGAGAGCTCCGGCCCCACGCCGAGCGCCTGGGTGATCCGCGCGGGCCCGTTCGTGAGATCGGCGCGCCCTCGACGGGCTTCCATCACGTCGATCCCCGCCACGGGCTCCAACGCGCGGACCAGGACGCCGGCCGGGAACCCCTCGGGACCGGTCACGGCGTTCATCAACCAATGGATCCCGTAGTTCAAATGGATGTATGCGGTGCCGGGTGGACCGAACAAGGGTTCGTTGCGACGCGTCCGACCGATTCGGGCCGCCGCGTGACACGCTTCGTCGTCCGGTCCGGTGTACGCCTCGGTCTCGACGATCCGACCCACGGTCCGCGGGCCACCGCACTCGGACCGGACGTAGCAACCGAGGAGATCTCGCGCCACCCGCTCGGCGGGTCGCTCGAAGAACGCCGCGCGAAGGGCGGATCGTTCGACCGAGGCGTCGTCGGTGGCGAGGTCGGACGTCGACGGGGCGGCTACGACGCGAGCTCGTTCTTTCGCGCCTCGACGACGACCTTCGCGCGTCCCTCCGACAACACCTCCCGCAGGCGCTTGGGCTCGCGGTCGATCACGTCGAAGACCTCGGCCCCGAAGTGATCGAACAGCGCTTCGGCCGTTCGCTTTCCGACACCGGCGTAGTTCCGCACCATGTGCGAAACGGGGCCATCGGCGTCCGAGCCCCTCGTCGACCGGGTCGCCACCGCCGTCCGCTCGAAGCCCGACGCGTCGGGCCCCGGTGCGCTCGCGGTGCGCTCTTCGTCCGCTTCGACCGCGGGCTTCGCGTCACCGCCGTCGGACCCGCGGCTCGGCAGCTCGTCATCGGGAATCGGGCCGATCCGGCTCCGCGTCGTATCGGTCGGCGCGGAGGGTGTCGCTCGTCCGAGCGAGCCGCTGCGATATCGGCCGAGCCGTCTCGGTTCGTCCTTCTTCGGCTCGGGTTCGGACGCGGACCGCTGGCGCTTCGACCCGCCACCCCGGTCACCGCGTTTGTCCCGCGCCGGTCGAGCATCCGCCTTCGACTCGGCTCGCGCGCCGCGGCGATCCGCGTCGCTCGAGTCGGATCGTCGGCCGCGCCCCTGCTGGCGCCCGCCTCGTCCCTGGTCGCGCCCGCCGCTTCGCTCGCGCGAACGATCCTCCGAACGCTTCTGGTCCGTGCGCGGACTACGGCCCGATCTCGAGCCGGATGCTCGCTCGGTTCGGCGCTCGTCCTCCGCCCCCGCCTTGCTCTCGGTCCGCGGCTTGGCTTTCGACGTGGCCTCCGTCCGCGGAGCGCCGTCGGAACGTCCGCGTGGCGCTCGTCCCTGCCCTTGTTGCGACCGCCCGCGCCCCCCCCGATCGCTCCTGTCGGGAGTCTCGGTCCCCGGCGCCCGGTCCTCGGTCGGCGTCGACCGGGTCTCGGGCCTCGTCTTCGCATCGGGGGTCGCTTCATCCGAGCCACGACGGAAGAGCCCCAGCGTGCGCGCGAGCACACCCTCTTTCTTGTCGAGACCGACGACCTCTTTCTCGGCGTCGACCGGCGTCGACCGCGTGGGACGCTCCATCGAGCGGGTCGGGCGATCCGTCGAGCCCTTCTTCCGACCGCTGGCCGGCGTCAGGTAGTAGTTCCCGTCCTCGCCCTGCTTCATCTCGATCACGCCCTCTTCGTCCGCACGGCGTAGGAAGAGGCTGAACTTGCTGAAGCCGAGCGTCCGCTCGTCGAAGGACGCGTCTTGCGCGAGCAGCTTGCGCTTGGCCATCGAATCGCGAACCGGCTTGCTCCCCTGCGCGAGCTCACGCACGACGCCCGCCAGCGCGTCGAACGCCGACGAGAGATCTCCGGATGCACCGGCGGTCGACGGTCTCGGCTCGCGGGTCGTGTCGGTCGGCTCGGCGGCGCCCGGGCCCCGACCGCGACCGCCTCGGCGACCGCGGCGAGACCGCGACCGCGAGCTCGAGCGATCGGTCGAGGGCTCGGCACCGCCCACGGCAGACGCGGCATCGCTCTTCAGCGGGGCCACGTCGTACTGACCGTTCTCGCGTTTGTGCAACCGGATCAGCTCGCGTTGGGCCGCTTCGCCCAGGAACCGGTTGAACTTCGAGTACCCGGTCGTCTTCTCGTCGAACCCGGGGTCCATCTCCAGCATGACCTGCTTGAGTCGATCCGACCGCATGACGTCGCCTCGTTCGACCATCCGTGCGATGGCCTTCTGAACGAGCTCCCATGGATCGTGACGCTCGGTCTGGATCTCTTCGGCCGACGTCAAGCCGGAGAGCCGGGTGTAGCTGTAGTACTCGTCGCAGTTCTGGACGAGGATGTCGGACGTCGACTCCTGAAGACCGACGCCGATCACGTACTTCCCGTACTCCTTGAGCTTGAGCACCAAGCGCGATAAGTCCGAGTCGCCGGACAGCAGGATGAACGTCGCGATCTCCGGTCGGGTGAACACGAGCTCGAGCGCGTCGATCGCGAGTCGAATATCGGTGGCGTTCTTCTTCGACGACCCGTAGGCCGGCGCGAAGATCAAGTCGATCGAAGCCTCCGACAGCGGCACGATGTACTGTGGGTACCTACGCCAATCCGCGTAGGCGCGTTGGACGGCGACCTTCCCGCGGATGATGTCGGACTCGAGGAAGTTTCGGAGCTCCTGGCCCAGGTTGGACCGGATCCCCATGGTCACGTTGTCGAAATCGATGAGAAGCGCAGCGGTGTGCTGCGGGGTTTCGGAAGCGGGTCGATGCGGCGCCCGCGCGTACTCTTGATTCATGCCTCTCGTTTTCCGTTCGCTGTGCGAACGCGAGTTCTCAGTCTTCGAGAGGCCGCCCCGCCTCGCCCCCGGTCTTCCGGGGGGGATGGCACGAGCGGTCTCTTGACCTCGCGCTTCGCCGTTCGTTTCGCCGCCGTCACCGCCTCGGTGCGGCGCGGTCGGCCTGTCGCCTTCGAGGACAACCGTCCCGATCGGCGTGCCACGCCGTGGACGTTCCACGGTCGCGGCGTTCGGACTGGCGCGGCCGTCAGACCGGCTCGCTCGAGCCCGTTTCGGCCCCTTCGCGGACGACGCGGGCCAGCTCTACGCGGCGCGCGCCCTCGGTCGGGGCCTCCGGAAACACGTCCATGAAGCGGACGAGATCCGGTACTTTGTAGTCGGCCAGGGAGTCGTGACAGAAGTCCCTCAGCTCATCTTCCGTGATCAGCGCTCCTTCCTCCACCACCACACACGCACAGATGAGCTCGCCGAGGACATCGTTGGGGATCCCGAGAACCGCCGCCTCGTGGACGGCGGGGTGCGACCGTAAGACCGCCTCGATCTCCCCCGGGTGTACGTTGTACCCCCCGCGGATGATCACGTCGCTCGATCGGCCGACGATATGCAGGTAACCTTCCGGATCGAGCATGGCAAGGTCGCCGGTCTTGAGGAACTCGTCCTCCGTCATGACGTTCCGCGTTTTGCCCGGCTGCCGAAAATACCCCTGCATCACGTTGTAGCCACGAACCACCAGCTCCCCCACCGACTCCGAGGGGAGTTCGGACCCGTCCTCATCGAGCACCTTGAGCTCGATCCCGGGGAGCGGGCGGCCCACCGTCTGTGATCTCTTGGCCTCGGAATCCCCGGGTGACGTGATCGACACGGTCGGCGACGTCTCCGTAAGGCCATACGCGATCTCCAGATCGGGCACCAGTCGAACACGCACATCTCGGACCAGCTCCTCCGCGACCGGCGCCCCGGCGATGATCCCGGTCCGAAGCCACGCGGGCCGACGGTCTTTCGCCAGCGTCCGCAGCATCATGACGAACATGGTCGGCACGCCGTGTAGCACGGTCGCCTCGTGCTCCCTGGCCAACTCGAGCGCTTCGTCGGCTTCGAACGCATCCTGTAGCACGAGTGAGGATCCGGTGGCCAGGGTCGTGAGCAGCGCCGCCGAGAGCCCGAAGATGTGATACATCGGGACGCAACAGAGCGTGCGATCCTCGGGTCCGAGACCCAGGGCGGTCGCCGTCGCCGTGGCGCTCTCGACCACGTTGCGGTGCGTGAGGACGACCCCTTTCGCGGCTCCCGTCGTTCCGGGCGTGTAGAGGATCGCGAACGGATCCTCGTCCGGATCCCCTTCGTACGGCTCGATCTCTCGGCCCCGACCGCTCGATACGAGATCTTCGAATTGGAAGATCCGATCGTCGTACCAGAGATCTTCTTCCCCTACCGTCACCAGGTACTGGAGATCCGGCAGCTCGACGAGCAACGTCTCGAAGAGCTGCAAGTAGTCGACACCACCCCACTCCTCCGCGGTGATCGCCGCGACCGCTTCCGAGTTGCGGAGCATGAACTGGAGCTCGCGCGCCGAGTAGCCCGGGTTGAGCGGCACGAGCACGGCACCGAGCTCGGCGACCGCCAACGTGGAGATCACGAACTCCGGCCAGTTCGGCAGGTCGACGGCGACACGATCCCCGGATTCGATGCCCAGGTTCTGGAGACCGACCGCGAGGGCGTTGGCCTGGGCGGCGACGTTCCAATACGTCCACGTCCGGTCGCCGCTCGTGATGCACGGAGCGTCCGGGTGAGCGTTCGCGGCGGCTTGAAAGAGCTGAGCTACGGTCTCCAGGCGAGCCGTGGGGGCGGTGGTGGTCACTTCGAACCGGCGATCTGTTCCATGGTCGGGGACAATCTCAAGCGTCGGAGTCCGGTCGTAAAGCGGCGGCGAGCAGCGGGCCGAGCTCGGCTTCAGTGAGCGCAAAGGTGTGGCAGCCGTCGGGGTCACGCGCCACTTCGCCGATCCGCGACAGCAGGACGCACCGAACGTCGGAACCGCGCGCCTTCTTGTCGTGCGACATCGCCTCGACGACGGCGTCGGGCCGGGGCGACCCTTCCCACTCGCCGTCGAGCCGACACGCCGCGAGCAGTGCCGCCAACCGAGCGGCGGTGCCCGGCTCGGTGATCTCCAGCGCCTCGCCGAGGCGGGCCTCGACACGCATCCCGGCCGCTACGGCTTCGCCGTGGAGCAGCGTGTACCCCTCGAGGGTCTCGAGGGCATGCCCCACCGTGTGTCCGAAATTCAGGATCGCCCTCACGCCGCGTTCCGCGGGGTCCTCTCGAACGACCGCCGCTTTGTGTCGCACCACTCGGTGCACGAGCTCCCCGACCGCGTCGGCGTCGCCCGACACGAGCGGCTCGGCCGAAGCGGTCATCCAGCCGAACAGGTCGTCATCGCGGATGGCCGCGGTCTTTACGGCCTCGGCCAACCCGGCGCACCGCTGGTGCCGCGGCAACGTCGAAAGGACCAGGGGATCGACGACCACGGCTGCCGGGTGGTGAAACGCTCCCACGAGATTCTTGCCGGCATCCGTGTCCACCCCGGTCTTTCCTCCCACGGAGCTGTCGAGCATCGCGAGGAGCGTGGTCGGTACCTGGACGACCGGGACGCCGCGCATATAGGTGGCCGCCACGAACCCCGCCAGATCGCCGGTGACGCCCCCGCCGAGCGCGACGACCGCCGTATCGCGACCGAATCCGCGAGCCAGCAGCGCGTCCGAGAGCGCGTACCACTGCTCGCGTGTCTTGTTCCACTCGCCCGCGGGAAACTCGATCAGCTCGGCCGCGAGCCCCGCATCCGCGAGCGACGCGATGACCTGCGGGCCGCAGAGCCGCGCGACCTGCGAGTCCGAGATGACCGCGTACCGATGCGCGGGCGCGTATGTCCCGCAGCGATCCGGGAGCCTCCGGAGCGCGCCGGGCTCGATATGGATCGGATACCCCCCGCCTCCCGGTGTCGTGATCTCGAGGACGGCAGGCTCGGTCATACGGCTCCGCTTCTAGTGTGGTGCGTCACTAGCGTCCGACGTCGTCGCCTCCGCGCAATCCGAACGCGGTCGCGCTCGACGGCAACGTCACGCCGGGGGGCACATCGAGAACCCGTACGACGGCCCGCTCCGCGATGGTCGCGCGGGCGATGTCGGGCTCGCGGTCCCCTTCGATGTATCGTCGTGCGTACGCTTCCGCGACCGCGGCCTCGAACTCATCCGCGTCGGCGTCCGAGTCCCACACGCTGACCCAGACGAACGCCTCGTCCTGGCCGCGACGTAGCAGTCGGTAGGCGTCGCCATCCCAACCCCCGGCCGCCGCCGCGGCGGTGGCGGTCGATCCGAGGTGACCCTCGAGAAAGATCCTGGTCTCGAGCTCACCGAGGTCCTTGGCGTACACGACCTCCCAGCCCTCGACATCTTCGAGAAACTCGACCACGGTCGGGCGGTCGCCCGCGAGCCAGCGCTCGATGTGGAGGACCTGCTCCGTCGATTCCGGGAGACGATCCCCGAACGGCAACGGGCGCTCCGGGTCATCCCGCCAGAGACGGTGGACGAAGAGGAGCCCGCCGATGTAGGGGAAGATCAACCCTTCACGGACGACAGGCGGCGCGGCCGCCAGGACCTCCGCCGGTCCGAAGTCGCCGAACTGCGACAGGTCGATATTGGCGAACAACGGCTCGAGATCGATGCCGGTCAGATCCGCGCCGCCCGGCGCGCCGCCGCCGAACATGTACTCCATCATCGCGAATGTGGCGTGCCCCTCGATCGCGGCCTGGGCCGCCGTGCTGGCGTCGTTCCGATCCGAAAGACGCTGTGTCACCTCGTCGAGCGCGACCTGCTGATCCTGGAGCGCGTGGACGAGCTCGTGGGCGAGGACCGGTGCGAGCTGGTCGGCCGACACGCGCTCGTGAACGAAGAGCGTGTCGGTCCGGGGGTCGTAGTAGCCGACGACCTGTTCCTCGAGGAGCGCGATGAAGAGCCCTCGTAGGTCGAGGGTATCGGGGATCATCCCGAGACGCGCGTAGGTGGCGGTGATCGCGTCCGCCTCCTCGGCGGAGAGCTGCTCGATGATCTGGGACTCGAGGTACGCGCGCAGACGGGCCTCGTCGGTCGCGGCCACGTTGAGCGGCGCCTCGGCGGTGATGCCGGCGCTGTGCTCGACGCCGGGCTGAATCTCGGCGACGAGCCGCGCGAGCGCCGTGTCGGCGAGCGGGGCGGCCTCCACCCCTTCGCTTTCCACCGGCATCGACACGTTCAACGCGCCACCGTTCCGCGTCCCGTCCTCGGCCTGCTCGGCACCGTCGGCGCTCGCGCAGGCCGCGCTCGAGATGGCCGAGATGCCGAGGACGATTCGTCGTACCGTCCGCCCGTTCGCTAGAAACACGTCGCCTCCCCTACGATGTCCACCCCACACGCGCTCGACGGTGCGTACGGGCCTCTCGCGGGTCATTCGAGATGCAAGTTCGTGGCCTCGACCCCGTCCGTACCGACCCTCTCCAGCAGCTCGTCGATCGTAGCCCGTAGCTCGGGGTGCGACCAACCGCCGGCGATCTCGACCATCGGCACGAGCACGAACGGTCGCTCGGCCAGCCTCGGGTGTGGGATTCGGAGCTCGTCGGAATCCACGATCTCGTCGCCGTACAGCAGAAGATCGAGATCGAGCTCTCGTGGGCCGTACCGTCGCCCACCGGGCCGTCGCCCCGCCGCGGCCTCGAGCGCCTTCAGCGCGCCGAGGAGCTCGGGAGGACCGAGCAGGGTCCAGCCCCCCGCGCACGCGTTGAGGAACCGGGGTTGCGCGGGATCGTACATCGGTCGGGTCTCGTAGACGTCCGAGAACACCGGATCGTCCAATAGACTCTTCAGCTCGGTCGCCGCTCGACGCAACGCCGTCTCGCGCGGCTCGAGATTCGTCCCCAGACCGATGATCACCGGCCGGTGTTCCGGCGATGGGCCGGGCTGGAGAAACCAATCGTACCCCACGGATGTATATTGTGTAGCCGGATCGGGGTTGGCGAGGCGAGCGGGCCGGCCACGGGTGAGGGTCCCGGGCTTTCTATCCTCTGACAACGAATGCCGATGTGATCGGTTCACCGACGGCTCCTACAGAACGTCGGTCGACGGGAGCAGGTCCCTCCCGCGAACGTGCGGCGACGCACGCGCGGTTCGCGCGCGCCGTGTTCGCCGGCCATGCCGCGCTCCTCGTCGCGGCCGCTCCTTCTCCGCTCTCGGCGCAGATGAGCCCCGATTTGATCCGTGCCCAGTGCGAGACCGTGCACGAAATCCCCGATCAGTCGATCCTGTACGGCTTCGTAGTCGACAACCGCAGCGGTACGCCGTTGCCGGGCAGCACCGTATACCTGTCGTGGGTCACGAACCGAGGATCCTCGGACTCGACGGTGAATCGGGCGCAGACCGGCACGGCGGACGGCGCCTATATCTTCTGTGACGTCCCGCAAGACACTCGGTTGATCGCCTGGGCCGACGCCATGGGGGAGACCAGCGCGGTGACGGAGTTCCACTTCGAGGGCGGGGAGTCGACGCGAGAAGATCTCGAGATTCGGTTGCGCGCCTTCACCGGAGCGGTGGCGGGGGTGGTCGTCGATGCGCGCACCGGCGAGCCCATCGAGGCCGCCACCGTGGCGATCCCGTTCGCGGACGCATCGGCCCTCACGAACGCGGAGGGGCACTTCCGTCTGCGCGACGTGCCGATCGGGACGCAGCAAGCCGAGATCCACCACCTCGCGTACGGCGATCCGACGCTCGAGGTCGAAGTAAGCTCTGCCATCACGACGTATCTCACGATCCGTCTCGAACCTCAGGCGATCGCGCTCGAGCCCCTCTCGGTCCAGGTGACCCAGCGGAGGCAGTGGCTCGAGACCCGAGGCTTCTACGAGCGCATGGAAAGCCAGCTCGGGCAGTTCGTCACGCCCGAAGAGGTCAACGCTCGACCGTATCGTCGGTTCCACGAGGTGCTGCGCGAGGTGCCGGGCGTGGGTCTGCGCGAGGTGTGCACCCCGCATTGCTCCGTCCGGATCGAGATGGCGGGCTCGACGCAACCGGGCTGTATCCCGACGTTCTATGTCGACGGTCGTCAGGTGCACCAGCTCGTCGACACGCGCGGGAATATCGATCTCGACACGCTCGTGTTCGGGAACGACCTCGCGGCCGTGGAAGTGTACCGTGGAATCGCTCAGACGCCCGCGCAGTTCTTCGGGCGGTGCGGCTCGGTCGTCATCTGGACGAAGCGCGGAGCCGGCTGAGCCAGATCCTGGATGCGCCGAAACCGCCCTCCTGCGCGAGCGAGGGCGGCGCCGGGCATACCGCTTCTCTCCGCGAGCTAGTGTGGTGCATCAAAAGTCCCTTGCCATTCGAGCGGCGATGCATCCCGCTCGCCGGCGTTGCTCGATCTCGACGTAGCTATGGCTACGCCTTCGTTCTCGCGTCTTGGCGAGCGGGCGCCTCACCACTCTCGGTGG
>JAKSCH010000107.1 GCA_022360695.1 Gemmatimonadota bacterium | reverse complement strand
CGGCATCTTCATCTGGCGCGCGGCCGATCTCCTGGCGGCCGTCGCCGAGCATTCGCCCGAGATGCGCGAGGCGCTTCCGCGGCTGGATGCTTCGGATGTGGATGGGTTCTTCGCGGCGTCCGACCCGGTGGCCATCGACGTCGCGGTCATGGAGCGGGCCGAACGGGTCGCCACGATCGAGGCGCGGTTCGAGTGGGACGACCTCGGCGTATGGAGCGCAGTGTCCCGATCCCGAGGCACGGATCCCGAGGGCAACGCCATCGTCGGCGACGCTCGACTGCTCGAGGCGGAGCGAAACATCGTCTGGACCGAGTCGCGACGCGCGACGATCATCGGTGCGTCCGACTTGGTTGTCGTCGAGGCGAACGGCGAGGTGCTCGTCATGCCGCGCGAGCGATCGCCGGATCTCGCCGCGCTCGTCGAGGAGCTCGAGAACCGATCCGAACGACGCCCGTGACCGCCGACCTCTTTCTCTTCGATGACAGCGCCGCGGACGGGTGGGCCCCGTTCGCCGCGAGTCGCCCGGTCGGAGAGCTCGTGTTCGGTCGGTGGCGTCTGCGCGAGCGCGTCCAGCGCGCGCTCGGCGCCTCCGTGGCCGGGCACTGCACGCGGGCGTGGCTGGACCGATACGCCGAGCCCGGCTGTCCTCGTGTCCGCTCGATCTCGACGCTCCCGGCGGGTGCCGCGCTCTGGTGCTCGCGCGCCGTGCCCGGGCGAGCGACGACGTTGCCCGCCGAGCGCGCCAACCTGTGGGTGGATGATCGACTGGCCGGCGTGGTCCTGGGGGAAGATTTCGAGCCGCTCGATCTCGGTTGGCAGGCGAGCCCCGTCCCGCTCGAGGACGCGAGCGATCACGTCATCGGCGGGACGTGGCTCGAGCGCCCGTGGGATCTCGTGGCAAAGGGGGTCGATCGGCTCGCGGACGATCTGACGGACACCTCGGACGGACCCCTCCCGGAAGCGTGCCATCGGATCGGAGACGCCCCGGTGTCGATCGCCCCGGACGCCCGGGTCGAGCCCGGCGTGTTGTTCGACACGCGCGACGGCCCGATCCACCTGGGGTCGCGGGTAGAGGTCCGGGCCGGGGCGCGGCTGGCCGGGCCCATCCACGCCGGCCCCGATTCTCGTCTGTTGGGGGGTGCGATCTCGGCGCTCTCGTGCGGCCCGTTTTCGTACGTGCGGGGAGAGATCGAGGAGGTGACGGCGCTCGGCTACGTGAACAAGGCGCACGATGGCTTCCTGGGACACGCGTACGTCGGGCAATGGGTCAACCTCGGCGCCATGACGACGAACAGCGATCTCAAGAACAACTACGGGTCGATCCGGGTCGGCCCGCCGGACGGCGTCGTCGACACGGGTCTGACCAAGCTCGGGTGTCTGATCGGGGATCACGCGAAGACCGGGATCGGGGTGCTCCTCAACACGGGCACGATCATGGGGAC
Source organism: Gemmatimonadota bacterium (assembly GCA_022360695.1). Classification (GTDB taxonomy): domain Bacteria; phylum Gemmatimonadota; class Gemmatimonadetes; order Palauibacterales; family Palauibacteraceae; genus Palauibacter. Next base: position 942 of record JAKSCH010000107.1, on the reverse strand, counting down.
CGGGTCGAACGTGTATGGCGCCGAGCTCCCGCCGAAGTGGATCGAGCCGTTCTCCTGGGGCCAAGGGGCCGACTTCGTGACGTATCGGCGCGAGGCGTTCCTCGAGACCGCCGCGACGGTGGCCGCGCGACGTGGCGTCGACCCCGATGCCGAGTTCTCGGGTTGGCTGGGCGCCGTCTGGGACGCCGCGACCGGGGCGTCGTGACGTTCGCGGTCGCTTCGTTGGGCAGCGGGAGCCGGGGAAACGCCTTCCTCGTCGAGAGCGATGACGCCCGGATCCTGGTCGACGCGGGGTTCTCCGGTCGTCAGCTCGAACGGCGACTCGAGTCGCTGGATGTCGAGCCGGAGTCCATCGACGCCGTCGTCGTGACGCACGAGCACCGCGACCACTCGGCCGGGATCGGAGTGGGCGCCCGGCGGTGGGGGTGGCGACTCCGAATGAGCCCTCGCACGCGGCGGGCCTGCGCGGCCTTGCTCCGAGGCGAAGAAGCGTGCGACGATCTCCCGCCGGACGGGTTCACCATCGGCGCTCTCTCCGTCGAGCCCGTGCCCACCCCGCACGACGCGGTCGACCCCGTGGCGATCGTGGTACGGCACCTGGCCTCGGGGCTCCGAGTGGGCATCGCCACGGATCTCGGTCGACCGACCACGCCGGTGCGCGGCGCCCTCCGCGAGTGCGCGTTTCTCGTCTTGGAAGCGAACCACGACGAGCGGTTGCTGCGCGAGGGGTCGTACCCGTGGGGCGTGAAGCAGCGGATCGGGGGGAGCCGCGGGCACCTCTCGAACGGACATGCGGCCTCGCTCGCGCGCGAGCTCGCACACCCCCGGCTCGGCGGGATCCTGCTCGCGCATCTCAGCCACGAGTGCAACGATCCGGATCTGGCGCTCGGCCGCGTCGCGGACGGTCTGCTCGCCAAGCGCTACGACGGCGTGCTCGACGCG
>JAKSCH010000207.1 GCA_022360695.1 Gemmatimonadota bacterium | reverse complement strand
GGGCGGACGACCGCGACGAAACCGGAGGGGTTGCCGGAACCGAAGCTGAGCGAGAACGCGAAGACCGTCCTCGCTCGTCGCTACCTCAAGAAGAACGAGGCGGGCGAACCGATCGAGGAGTCGTCCGATCTGTTTTGGCGCGTGGCGCACGAGATCGCCAAACAAGATCGTCGGTACGGCGCGACGGACGCGGAGATCGGTGAGACCGCGCTTCGCTTCTACGATCTCATGGCCGACGGCGTGTTCGAGCCGAACAGCCCCACGCTCATGAACGCGGGACGACCGCTCGGTCAGCTTTCCGCTTGTTTCGTGCTCCCGGTACCGGACAGCCTCGAAGGCATCTACGAGACGCTCCGTGACATGGCGCTCATCCACCAGTCGGGGGGCGGCACCGGTTTCGGGTTCAGCCGACTCCGCCCGACGGGCGATGTCGTGAAGTCGACCATGGGTGTCGCGAGCGGACCGGTCAGCTTCATGGAGGTCTACGACGCGTCGACCGAGGCCGTGAAGCAGGGCGGGACGCGGCGGGGGGCGAACATGGGGATCCTCCGCGTCGATCACCCCGACGTGCTGGAGTTCATCAACTGCAAGAGTGACACGACCAAGATCACGAACTTCAACATCTCGGTCGGTGTTACGGACGCGTTCATGGACGCGCTCATCGAGGGCCGCGACTACGACCTCCTCAACCCGCGGTCCGGGGAGCCCGTAGGGAAAGCGAACGCCGAAGAAGTCTTCTCCGCGGTCGTCGATGGCGCGTGGCAGACCGGAGAGCCCGGCGTCTACTTCATCGATCAGGCGAACCGCTACAACCCGGTCCCGCACCTCGGCGACTACGAGGCCACGAACCCGTGTGGCGAGCAACCGCTCCTGGCGTACGACGTGTGCAACCTCGGGTCGATCAATGTCGGCCACTTCGTCAGCGACGAGGGTCGAATCGATTGGCGAGGTCTCCGGACCGCGGTGCACGACTCGACGCATTTCCTCGACAACGTCATCGACGCCAACAAGTACCCGCTCGACAAGATCGACGATCTGTCCAAGCGGATCCGTCGCATCGGGCTCGGCGTGATGGGGTGGGCCGATCTGCTCGTACGCGTGGGCGAGCCCTACGGCTCGCGTCGCTCGATCGAGCTCGGACGCGAGATCATGTATTTCGTCGACGAGCAGTCGAAGGTCGAGTCCGAGCGTCTCGCGGCGGATCGTGGCGTGTTTCCCGAGTGGGAGCAATCGATCTGGGGGCCCGACGCGACCTGCGCGCGGGACGAGAACGGGGAGCGTATCCGCGAGAAGCGGCGTCTCCGCAACTGCAATCTCACGACGGTCGCACCGACCGGTACCATCTCGATCATCGCCGGCTGTTCGAGCGGGATCGAGCCGTTGTTCGCTGTCGCCTTCATGAGGAATCAAGCAGGCGTGCTGATGCCGGACGTCAATCCGGACTTCGTGCGCCGTGCGAAGGAAGGGGGTTGGTACTCCGAGGAGCTGATGAAGCGTATCGCCGACGAGGGCCACATCCACTTCGACGAGGTGCCGGGGGACGTACAGGGGATCTTCGTCACGGCGCACGATGTTTC
>JAKSCH010000198.1 GCA_022360695.1 Gemmatimonadota bacterium | reverse complement strand
TCCTCGCCGTGCATGAGATCCGGAAGCTGGTTGATGTCCGCTTCCGCCGCGTCCGTCGTCACCAGGCTGTGAACCGTCCCCCGCTTGTCCGTCCCCACGTGCGCCTTCATCCCGAAGTACCACACGTTCCCCTTCTTCGTCTGACGCATCTCCGGATCTCGCGCCTTCTCTCGGTTCTTCGTCGAACTCGGCGCATGGATGATCGTCGCGTCCATGATCGTCCCATGCTTCAAGTACAGCCCCCGCTCCTCCAACAGGCTCCCGATCTCCTCGAAGATCGCCTTCGTCAAATCGTGCCACTCCAGCAGATGCCGGAACCGAAGGATCGTCGTCTCGTCTGGGATCTTGTCCCCCCCAGCTCCACCCTCGCGAACCGGCGCATCGACTCACTGTCGTAAATCGCGTCTTCCGCCGCTGGGTCGGACAGATCGAACCACTGCTGCAGGAAGTAGATCCGCAGCATCCGCTCCAGGTCGTGCGGGTGACGACCTCGGCCCGCCTTCGGGTAGTGCGGCCTGATCCGCTTCACCAGACGCCTCCACGGGATCACCGCATCCATCTCCCCCAGAAACCGCTCCCGGCGCGTCACCTTCCCCTTCTTCGACCACGCCAGACCCGCGAACGTCCGCTGCTCCGCTATCGCCACACCCTCCCGAATCGTCAGGTTGAATCGCTTCATTCAACCTACCCATCCAGACCTCAACTCACCATCCTCAGGAGAGACCTATGCAGAGGTTCCCTAAGGGTGGGCCTCGGACTGCCGAACACGACCGCCTCGATCGGAGTCAGACCGCCTTGCCTTTCGAACCCAACGGGAGCAGAGTGCGCAGAGCAATGCCCTGAGCTCCGGGCCCGGTTTGAGGCGCTAGATAACGGCGACGAGCAGTTCCTACTGGCGATCTTCTCGTGAATGATACGAATCTGAACCTCATGGGGATCTCTCCCGAACTCGACGCGGTCGTTTACGACATCGCCGAACACGCCGGCCTCTACGCCCGTTGGTTCCCCGGTAATGCTGGTGACATCAGCGTTACTCTCAGCCGTGGATTGACACAAGTACTGGTAACCGAGTTCGGGGGATCCGCGACTGATTGGTTCCCCCTGAGTGGCATTTCCCAGCTAGCCCCACTCAGGACGGACGGTCGGCAGGGGTACCGACTTGAGGATCCGACAGACGCTCGGTTCCATGAATTGATACGGGAGCTAAGTGGCCACTGCGTGCTTATTACCAGAACCGGAGCATCGCTTCCCTTGCTACGGGGTGACCTGCGAAGAGGAGCAAGCGGGCAACACTTGTGTGTGTTGGAGCTGGATTCGAAAGGAGACGATTTCCGTGTTCTATACGGGTACGCGCAGAGTGGTTCCCTACCGTCGATTGAGACCCATATCCACCTCGTAGGCCACGCGGCGAGTGTCCAAGCGGGATCGTCGCGGTCGGCTGTCGTGCATGGCCATCCTCCCGACCTCCGACACCTGGCTCGGCACCCCACAATCGATGGACACGAAGCGAGGCTCAACGCTCTGTTATTCAGTCAGGTGGAGGGGCTAAACCGCAACTATGAAGGTCTTGTTTCTCTCCTCCCCTACGAGGCTTCCGGATCGGCCGCACTTGTTGCCGCGACCATACCGGCGATTCTTGAGCAGCGAGTCATCGTGTGGGCGAACCACGGGACGGTCGTTCGCGCCGAGACAGTCCCCCAGGCTTTCGCGTTGATGGCCTACGCGGAGGAAGGGGCGTCCGCAGCACTGGAGCACCTGCGGACCGGTGCTCGCGGTTTGCCCAGGCCCGCTCTTCAAGAGGTGCTTGAGGGGCGTCGGCTTATGTCTACCTTCTTGCACCTCTCCAACAAGACCCCTGACACGGGCTGGCGAGTCGATACTGACTCAGGGGATACGAACGGTTAAGCGAAATGAAACCGACCTCTTTCTATTGGGCAATATTGATGGCAGCGCTGTCCTTAGCGGCGGCGGCGATCTCGTTCAGCCTCGGTCTATGGGCTGGACAGGATGTGTCCAATGAGTTTCCCGGTCGGTGGTTGAGTCAAGCGGGACTGGAGGTGGCGGGTGGCATCCTCGTGTTACTCATCGTGTGGCTCCTGCTTGCAAAGCTCGGCCTGAGCGATGCAGATGCAGCGTCCCGCACGCCTGTATCCGGCGAGGCCGGTATTCAAGCGGTCGTTGAGAACTGGGTCATGAAGAAGCCGCGACAGGAGTTCCTACGAGAGGTCTTCAGTCAGTCGGACCAAGTTGAGATAATTGGCGTGACGTTGTTCAATACACTGATCGGGAATGACTGGTTTCCGGAGGAGTTGGGGCGACGACTCAAGGACAGGGGAAAGCAAACCCGATTCTTGATGCTGGATCCGGACGGCTCGGAGCTGAAACGCCGTGAGGCCGAAGGCCAGGGGCGAGTGTTGAAGGAGCGGGTCCAGCAGGCGCATGAGAGGATACAGGAGGGCCTGGAGGCGGGAGGCGTGGCCAAATCTGACTACCGGTCGCACTATCGCCTCTTCGATCACGCGCCAATGGGCAATTGGCTCAGGTTTGGGCAGATGGGTTACTTGGTCGTCCTGATGCCCAGACGAGGCGGGTTGTCACCGGGTCTGGAGCTCAGTGACGAGGGGTTCCTCTTTTCCGAGTGCGTCAAGCAGTTCAGGAGCATGTGGGATGACGCCGGTCGAGGGGCGGACGTCGCCTAGTCATGTGCATTCAGGGGTTGGGTGGCGCAGCGCCGAACGTCGACCTTGTCGCCTACTATGACGCGCGCACGAAGGACTACGACGGTTCCTACTCGAAACCTGGGAGAATGCCCGATCTCGAGATCGTGGGCGAGCAAATCGTTGATCTGGTCGCGGGCCGGCGGGTTCTGGAAATCGCGTGTGGCACGGGGTTCTGGACAGAGCGCCTAGCTCGCGGAGCGGAGAGCGTCCTCGCCACTGATATCAACGAGTCCGTGCTCAGACTAGCACGGACTCGCCTCCTGCGTACACGCAACGTCGAGTTGCTCGCAGCCGACGCATATCGCCTCGACAACGTTCGCGCACACTGTGATGCTGCCGTCGCAACGTTCTGGTGGTCACATATTCCGGCGTCTCGAATAGACGAGTTCTTGGATACGCTCGAGTCGCGGCTCTCGCCCGACGCAGTTGTCGTGTTCATGGACAATCGCTACGTCCCAGGAGACAACCGGCCTATTACACGCACGGACTTCGAGGGTAACACGTTTCAGTTGAGGCGGCTACAGGACGGATCGCAGTGGGAAGTCCTCAAGAATTTCCCGACGACTGGCGAAATCTCGTCTGTTCTATCCGACCGAGGATCAGACCTTCAGATTTTGTCGCTCACTCACTTTTGGCTAGCAACCTACAGGGTGAAGCGACCCGATCCGGAGGGAGTGGTCGCGAGCATGGATGATCCCCACGGATAGTCAATCGTGTCGACCAGAAGAACCAGGGCGAGCGTCCTGGCTCATCTGACTATGGACTCAGGTGATCTCACGGTTGTCCGGCTCGCGTCCGATCGCCGGATCGTGAAGCATGATGTGGGCAAACGCTGCGTGCTGCTTAGCTGAGTCGGCAGCGGGTTCTCCGGATTGACAAAAACTGGAACGCCGTCTTGGCCCGGAATTAGCCCCCGACGGTGCCGACGTCACCGATCGCCACGCTGATGTTGAGTTAACGCGAATGTTAGTATGCGAGCCGGTGTCATGTGCTCCCACGTGGTGGATTGCACTGTCTAGGCCAGCCTCCGAACCCCGTAAGGGTGCCGCAACTCATCGAGCCCGGTGCGTGTCGAGCCGGGGCGTTGAGCGAGGGCCACGTCCTATCCCCGGTGAAAACGGAGCCATGGAAGTTGTGAGCGTCCCGAGGCTGGACGAGAATCCGGACGAGAACGGATACCGGATTCTCCCGTATCACGTCGGCTGAAGTGCCGGAAAACCAGGTACGAAGGCCCCGACCTTACCGGAAAACCCGGCAATCGACCTCCCAAGCAACAGGCCTACGGATCAGGAGGTTGGGGATTCGAATTCTCCCGGGCGCATTCTCTTCCCTGCGGGAAGAAAGACGCCCATGAGAACTCTCCAAGCGATCGCTTCGCTCCCTCGCCGAATTCTCCCAGGCCCGTTCCTCCCCGCGATTCTCGGCCGCTGCTCAGTTGGATCCGATCGGACGAATGGGCACCCGAACGTTGCAGAGCCCGATCCGGTCGGAGGGATGGACGAAGAACGACTCCTGGCGGGAGCGCGAGGCGAGGACCAGGTCTTCGAACGACTCTGATTCCGTGCGCATCACCTCGAACTCCGTGCGTTCCGCGGCGGGGAGATCGCGCCCCAATCGGACCGATTCGAGATAGATCCACTGGGCCTCTGACTCGTACCTGCCGAGCGGACCACGCCCGCGCGGGAGGGTCGAGAGGCGCTCCATTCCGCTCACCACTCGCCCGATCACGGTCAGATTCCGGTCGAGGTGACGCGGGGCGTGACCGATGACTACGTACAGGCCTGCGCCGCTACCCGAACTAGGGTCGTTGCCCCTGGGTACGGCGACGACGCCGTAGCAATGCGTCATCCACGCACGGTCCGCGTCCGGATCCCGACCGGCCGGGAACCCGCGGACGAACCCAACTTCCGGGGCATAGGGATCCGGGTCGGGGAGCCGGGCGAACGGCAGGCCGGATGCGGACGTCTCGAACTCGGGCGGCAGGCTGATCGCGATGTCCTCGGACAGGGCTTCACCCTCGGCCAGTGCCCGAATTCCCCACTGGACGACGTAGTTGTCCTGGGACCGGGTGATCGCCGCACCGTCGAAGTACCCACCCCTGACGAGCGCCTGGATGTTCTCGATATGCCTCGGAGCGAACTCGGGTGCGAGCTCGACGACCACGAGCCCGTCGCCGATCTCCACGTAGAGGGTGTTGTCGGGGTCGAGTGGTCGCCACTCGTCTTCGCGTGACGACGCGATGACCTCTCCGGCCGTACGCGCCGCGGCGGATCGCTCCTGTGCCGTAGCTGGAGCGGAGAGCGCGGTCATTGCGATCGTACCGGCGAGCGCAGTGCCTGCGACCAATCTCATGTACAGATCCTCGTCGTTGTCGTCTGAAGCGAAACCAGAATGCGTCTAGATGACGATCATGCGCTGCCTGCGCACCGTGCTCGCCCCCGCGAGTCAGCCTTGACCTCAGCGGACCCCACCGGAACGATTGTTCTCAATAACGATCGTCGTCCCGGGCCAAGAGGTCCAGGATTCTCCAGCGACCGAGGCTCCGATGCGTACCCGTCACCTTTCGGCCGTCCTCTCCGTGCTCCTCCTTCCCACGCTTGCGGTCGCACAGGTCCCCGACCAGGACATGACGGACCGCATCAAGGATGAGGGGCTCCAGCGTTCGGAGGCACTCGATCTCTACCACACCCTCACCGATGTGTACGGGGGCCGCCTCACGGGTTCGCCCGAGTACACGAACGCCGCGAATTGGGTGAAGGAGAAGTTCACGGAGTGGGGGCTCACCAATCCGCGGCTCGAAGCCTTCGAGTTCGGCCGAGGGTGGACGCTGGAGAAGATCTCGGTCGAGATGACCGCTCCGCGATACGTGCCCATCATCGCTTACGCGGACGCGTGGACCCCGTCGATGAGCGGGGTGGTCGAGGCGCCCGTCGTGTACATCGGCGATAAGTCTGCGGAGGAAATCGAGGCCATGGGTCCGCAGCTCCGCGGCGCGATCGTCCTGACGCACCTCCCGCAGACCGAGTTCCGAGACGTCGACCGGCCTCAGCCCGGGCTGTCGGGCGATCCGGTCCGGACCGGCAACCCGCCCCGCATTCGCGTTCGGTCGACCGCCGAGCAGTTCGAGGTGCGGGCCCTCCTCCAAGAGCTCAGGCCCGCGGTCTCGATCCGTCCGACGTACTACCGCGACGGCACGGTTGGTGGCACCGGGAACCGTGGCACCCCGTCGGACGCGGTGCCGTCTCTGGTCGTGTCGGCGGAGCAGTACAACATGATGGCTCGGCTGGCCGGGAGAGGCGTACCGGTCACGCTGCGCGTGGAGCTCCGCACCGCGTACGACGACGACGTGAACACGTACAACGTGCTGGCCGATATCCCGGGGACCGACCCTGCGGTGGCCGATGAGGTGGTGCTGCTCGGGGCACACCTGGATTCATGGCACACCGCCGCTGGCGCCACGGACAACGGAGACGGTGCGCTCGCCGTCATCGAGGCCGCTCGGATTCTCGCGGCGCTGGACGCTCGCCCCAGGCGGACCATCCGTTTCGCGCTGTGGTCGGGAGAGGAGCAGGGTCTTCTTGGCGCGCGCGCCTACATCGAGCAGCACCTTCAGACAGAAGAAGCACGCGACAATCTCCAGGTCTATTTGAACGACGATCCGGGGTCGGGCCGGTCACTCGGCTTCTACATGGAGGAGAACATCCCGGCCAAGGCGATCTTCGATGCCTGGCTCCAGCCGCTTTCCGACCTGAACATCGGGCAGAACGTGAACGAGGGGATCGGAAGCACGGATCACGTCCCCTTCGTGCAGGCCGGGCTGCCGGGCTTCAACATCAT
>JAKSCH010000438.1 GCA_022360695.1 Gemmatimonadota bacterium | reverse complement strand
GCCGTGGAGCACGTCGGTGGTCGTCGCGATGAAGGTCACCTCGGATCCCGCGGGGACCCGGATCTCGCTGGGCTGGAACGCCCAGGCGGACGCGACGAGGCTCACCTCGTATCTGCCCGGCCCCAGCTCGCGGACGCCGGGATCATCGAAGGGGGGGATCGCACGAGCGCCCGCCGGGTCGATCTCGCCCTCCCGACCGGGGAGGTGGATCCCCATCGAGATGGACGTGACCGCGAGGGCGATGAGAAAGACGATGAGCATCGCGGCGCCCACCCCGAGAAACGCCTTCTCGTACTTCTCGATGCGCATGGTCATGTCAACGCTCCAGGAGCACGAGGTACATGAGTCCCCAGAGGGCGCCGAGGGCCATGAGGAACAGCATCAGGATGACGAGGGTCCCGGTGGTCACGGGCTCCTCGTCGCTCGAGAGACCCGGGTCGTGGGTCTCGGGCGACTCGTTCACGCGGCATCTCCTTTGGAAGCTGCTGGGTCGGACGAGCGGGTCTGGCGCGGCGGGTGGGTCGCTTCCCAGACGGCGGCGCGACGGGCGACGAGCCTCAGGACCAGGAGGCCGCCGCCCAGACCGACGAGCGCGAGCCCGGCCGTCGAGAGCTCGAACCGCCCGGAGAGGAGCTCATTGACGAAATCCCAGACCAGGTACACGAAGGGTGCACCGATCACCACGAAGACCGCCATCCAGAGCACGATCCTCGGCGAGCCATCCGTGGGGGCGGTCACGGAGCCGCGACCCCGGTCTCCACCGGCTCGACCGATGGCTCGGCGCCGTCCCGGTCGGGCTTGAGGACCAGCACCGGGCACTTCGCCCTGCGAAGCACGCCCTCGGTGACGCTGCCGAGCATGATCCGGTCGAACCCGCGATACCCGTGCGTCGGCATCACGATCAGGTCCGCGTCCGCGGCCTTGTGCTCGATCTCGTGCACCGAACGGCCCACCACGATCTCCTTCGAGACCGTGAGCTCATCGCCGACCGTATCGGCGAGCTCGTCGAGACGGCCGAGCGCCCGACCCGTGGTCGCCTTCAGATCGACGGCGAGCGGGCCGATCGGTCCGTACAGCTCCGGAACGATCGGGGGGTCGACGACGTGGAGCAGCTCGATCTCGGCCGAGAAGCGATGGGCCAGGTCCGTGGCCACCCCGAGCTGACCTTCCGTGCGGGGCGAGAAGTCGACGGGGAGCAGGATCTTCCGGTACGTAGTGCTGTCATCCCGGCCGGTCTCCGCCTCGTGAACGGTGAGCATCGGCCAGCGCCCACCCCGGAGCACCTCCTCGGTGACGCTGCCGAGGAGGAGCCTTCGCACGCCACGCCGGCCGTGCGAGCCCATGACGATGAGATCCACGTCGTGGTCGTCCGCATAGGTCATGATGGTCGGCGCCGCCGCGATCCCACGCTCCAGCGCCGGGACCAGGCGGACCCCGTCGAACCAGAGGGACCGAAGCGCCTCACGGGCCTCCTTCTCCTCCGGGAACGCGTCGACCAGCGGCGACGTGGGTCCGTAGGGCACCTGGACGTTGAGGATGTGCAGCTCCGCGTCGAACGCGCGGGCAAACGCGACCGCATGGCCGAGCGCCGCCTCGGCGTGTGGCGAGAAATCGGTGGCGATGAGTATGCGATTCATGACCGCTCCGTTCGGGCCGGTCTCGGGCCCCTGACGTGTACGGGAACCGTCCGCGCGCCTCCGGCGGCGGCGTCCCTCCGGGCGGCGGACGGAAGCACGCCGCATGCCTCCTCCGCGAGCGTCCGATGGCACCTGTAAACCATAACAGATTCATGGCTTACGTACGATGCATCTCCGCCTTGGAACGGAGCGGTGCGGGTCATGATGTCCCGCGTTCGGGGCAAGGTGCCCGTCCGCGCGACGGCGGGGCGCCCCCTCCGCTCGCGGCCCGACGTTCTAAGTGCCCTGGAGAAAACGAGATCCGCCGCTCGTGTCGGGCCACGCGAGCGGGAGGGCTCGAGGGCACGGAGTTCGCCTCGGTTCGAGCGTGCCGGGCGGGGCCGCGCGGTGCGGCCCCGCCGCCGGAAAGCGGCGACCAAGAAGAACCGAGAGCGGCAACCAGGAAGGGAGGCCGGCGATGGCGCGACTCACCGAGATCATGACCGCGGACGTCAAGTGCGTGAGCGCGGATTCGACGCTGCGCGAGCTGGCGGAGTTCTTCGTCGAGGAGGATGTGAGCGGCGCGCCGGTTCTGTCGGGGCGGAAGGTCGTCGGGGTCGTCTCGGCGACCGATCTGGTCGAGTTCGATGCAGAGAGCCGGGCGATGCCGGCCTATCACGGGATGCCGGAGTCCCCGACCGAGGAGACGTGGGCCCCGAACGAAGCCGACGAGCCCCCGCGCTTCTTCGCCGAGGCATGGGGAAGCGGCGCTCCGAGCGTGCGCACTCGGATCGAGGCCGAAGGCCCCGAGTGGAACGACCTCGAGGAGCACACCGTCCGTGAGGTCGCGACGCGTCAGATCTTGTCGCTTCCCCCCGATGCCGGAGTGGCCGAAGCGGCCAAGTTGATGACGGAGACCAGCGTCCACCGGGTGCTCGTCATGGAGGGAGATGCGTTGCGAGGGCTCGTCACCACTTCCGACATCGTTCGCGCCGTCGCGGACCGCGGCCTCGGGGGGTGAGCCTCAACCGAGCGCCACGTCCAGCACCATCATGAGCGCGAACCCCAGGAGGGTCGCGAACGCGGCGAGGTCCTCGTTGCCGGCCGCCTGCGCCTCGGGAATGAGCTCCTCCACGACCACGTAGATCATGGCACCGGCCGCGAAGGCGAGCGCATAGGGAAGCGCCGCCGAGACGAGCACGACGGCCCAGGCGCCGAGCACGGCCGCCACGGGCTCGACGACCGCCGACAGCTGGCCGTACCAGAAAGCTCGAAGGCGAGTCGACCCCTCGCGGCGGAGGGGGAGCGCGACGGCCAGTCCCTCCGGGACGTTCTGGATCCCGATCCCGATCGCGAGCGCGACCGCGGACTCGAACGTGCTCACGCCGCCGGTCAGCGCCTCGGCCGCGCCGGCTCCGGCAAACCCGACCCCGACCGCCAGGCCTTCGGGTATGTTGTGAAGCGTGATCGCGAGCACGAGGAGCGTTGCGCGTCTCCACGTGGTCGTGGGTCCTTCGGCTTCGGACCGTGCGAGCCCGGGGTGGAGATGCGGGAGCAGGGCGTCGGCGAGTCGGAGGAACAGACCGCCGGCGAGGAGCCCCACGAGTGCCGGCATCCACGGGATGCCACCGCGGGCCCCGGCGATCTCGATCGAAGGAGCGAGCAGCGACCAGAAGCTCGCCGCCAACATGATCCCCGCGGCAAAGCCGAGCATCGCGTCGAGCATTCGTTGCGACACCGACCGTCCGGCAAGCGCCCAGGCGGCGCCCGCCGCCGTGAGCGCCCACGTCCCGATGCCCGCGACCAGGGCCTGTCCTACGGGCGGGAGCTCCTGCAGCCATCCGGTCACGACGCCCTCACGCGAGAAGCACGAAGTAGACGCCCACGTAGAGCGCGATCAGGGTCGCCCCGCTCCACCGCGTATGGTGCCGGGACAGGCCGAGGATCGCCGCGACCAATCCGAGCGCCACGATGGCCGCGATCGAGCCGGAGACCGCGAGCTCCGCCGTGACCGGCGTGGGGAAGAGAAGCGGGCCGATTCCGATCGACAAGGTGGCATCGACGAAGCTCGAACCGAGCGTGTTCCCGATCGCGAGACCGCGCATCCCCTCACGGAGCGCGGTGACATCGACGACGAGCTCGGGCAGGGACGTCCCGATCGACGCGAGGAAGAAGCTGAGCAGGTACTCCGGGACGCCGAGCAGGCTCGACAGCTCGGCGAACGCAGTCACGGCGATCGCCGAGCCGACGCCGACCAGCGAGAGATACGCGAGCACGGCGGCGGCGTGCCGCAGCCTATGAGGGTCCGTCGGACGCGGGCGCGCGGGCTCCGCATGCGACAGCTGACGCCACAAGAGCGCCGAGCCGCCGATCCAGGCGAACACGAGCACCCCGCCGTCGATGCGGGAGAGGTCTCCGTCCCTCATCAGAAGCGCCCCGGCCGCGAGCGCGATCATCGTGGTCAAGCACAGAGCGAAGACCCGCATCCGTGAGAACCGGAAGCTCCCCACGAAGAACGGGAGCAGCCCCAGGATCAGCGTGGCTTGGGTCATGGTGGACCCGATGGAGTCGCCGGCGTTCAGATCCCCATGTCCCGTGAAGCTCGAGATCACGGAGTTGGCGATCTCGGGCAGATCCGTCCCGACGGCGAGCAGCGTGATGCCGATCACGAACGGTGGGATGCGGGTGGCGCTCACCAGGCTCTTGGTGTGACGGACGGTACGGGTGCTCGCGAACAATGCGAGGGCGACCCCCGCCGCCATCGCCCCGATCCAAGCGAGGACTAAGAGGAAGGCCGGCATCGAGGCTCGGCCGGTCCGGCCCCTAGGCCGCGACGGGCAGCCAGCTCAGCCAACCGTCGAGGAGCAGTACGCCGAGGATCCCTGCGTTCACGATCACTCCGACCCTCGATTCCGGCCATTGGAGGGCGCACAACGCGATCGAGAGAGTAGAGACGGAGAGCGCGAGCGCACGCCACCATGCGCGGTCTGCGAGGAGGCCGATCGCGGCGGCGACGAACGCCAAAGCCAGGAGCAGCCACAACACGCCGACGACACGGATCCCGGAGTCGCCGAGGTCGATCGTGCCCCCGAGCACCGTCGTCCGGTACGGGACCTCGTCGAGCTGCGCGAGCTGCCACGGCGCGACGAAGCCGACCAGGTGCGCAACGCCGTGGAGCACGAAGAGCCCGGCCAGGGCCCACCGCATCAGGGAGCGCCGCCTATCTCGAGCACGCCGCCCATCTCGAGCACGGCCGCGTGCGGGCGGCGTGGAGTCGGGTCGACATCCGGTCCGATGCCGTGCTGGCCCATCGAGTACCCCGGCATTCCATCGCCCGCGGCCGGACGGCCTACGCGCAACCAACTCGCCAGCTCGGCGCGGAAGGCGGGATCGCCGGCCTGCACCCGGTCGGCGTCGGCGATCAGGTCGGCGAGCCCGGCGCGGTCGGCGGGGGTATCGACGTAGCTGAGCCAAGCCCCCTCCTCGAGGGCAGCGTGCCGGAGCGCGTCGAGCACGGCCCCGCCGACTTCCTCGTCCAGAAAGCGGCTCCGGTTGGTGTGTCGGCGTGGGATCGCCGCGAAGAGCGCCTCGTCCTCCGGGCTCGGCGGTTCGGACCGTCCGAGCCGGACGCGCGCGAGCACATCCGGGACCGTCCGCAGGCCGAGCGCGTCGAAACGAGCGCTCGGCGCGACCGTTTGCACATCACCCCGGAAGCCGAAGTGCCGTAGGGCCACGCGGAGGTGAAACAGCGCGGCTCCGCAGCTGATGACGAGCTCTCGGTCGTCCGGGTCCGCCACGGTCAGCGCGCGGCCTCTGTCCGCGCGGAGCTCGAGCGCTTCGTCCGCGATTCGGAACCGCCACGGTTGGGTCTTCCGCGTTCGTCCGCATAGGCCGGGTCGTCGGTCGAGCGAAGCTCCGCCGTTGGGCGCGCAAGGGAGCTGCGCGGACGGCGCAGCGCGGGTCCGAGCTGCCGGAGGAGCCTGAGATTGAATGTCCCTTCGGCTTCCCCCAGGGTCCCGAGCTCGAGCTCGGCCGCCTCGATGCGTCCCCTCCAGTAGGGCTCGGCCTCTCCGGGCGGACCCCAGGCGGCCTCCGCCCGGCGCGGGATCAGCACGCCGTTCCACCAATGGTACGCCCCGAACCGACCCTCCCAAGGCGCGTATACGAAGCGCTTTCCGACCTGGCGCGCCCGCGCCGGCGTCGAGACCCGCTCGACCAAGCCATCCCCACCGAACTCGAACAGGAGGCGAACCGTGTGGCCGCCATCTACCAGTCTCGCCTCCGCGCTCCGTGCGTCGATCGCGGACCAGCGGAGCGACCGTGAAGGGCGCAGGGTCGTCGGGTACCAGACCGCCTCGGCCAGGAAGCGTTGGAGCGCGCCCGAAATGAGATCCGCGCCACCCGCCGCACGGGCTAGCGGAGCCCGAAACAGTCGAGCCTCGGTCATCGCGGTGCCCTCGCCGAGGGCGTCACGCACGCGGATCGCGACCCCGGGCACGAGCCGGATCCGAGCGTCCCACGAGAACCGAGGGGGCCGAGTGTGAATCGACTGAGTCGCTTCGAAACGACGCCAGCCGAGTGGCCCGAGCCGGAACTCCCCCCTCTGTCGGAGACGACATCCGACGATCACCTGCCCGCGGGTCGTGGCAAGCGAGAGATAGCGGCGAACGCACCGAGGCAGCCCGTCTGCTCCGCGCGATGTCTCGGTGTCGCTCATGCTCCAGCCTCCGGCTCGAGGGCTTCGTTCTGTGGGGGCGAGGGTGCCCGTTCCGTGCCGTCCGGGACGCGGCACCCCGCGGGGGCGTTTCGTCCCGGCGGTACGGATCGATCCTCGTGACCGCGCCCGGCGGTCGGGGGGTGGCGCCGCGGACACAACGCCCCGAGGTGGGGGAATCGCCTGAGGCGGATCGCCCCGACGACTCCGACCTGCGACGAGGACCGGTCGGCCTCGACCGGTGCGGCGCGGCCCGTCGCAACGGGCGATTCGGAGATCCTCGGCGTTCCGGACCGGGGCCCCGCCAACGCGCACGTCCTCTGCTTCCTTCGAGCGCGGGAACGGACCGATCACCGCCCAGCGAGGAGTGCCATGACTGCGGAAAGAGGCGCGTGGACGGCGCTGGCCTTGCTGGCCGCGATCGCCGGATGTGGTCCGCGTCCGCCCGCGGTTCGGTTCGACATGAGCCAGCACTTCGGACGGAGCCGCGCCATGTACAACGCGCTTCTGTCCGGCGAGCTCGAGCTGGCGCGCGAATCGGCTCGGCTGGTCGCCGAATCAGAGCCGTCGGCGGGGTTGCCGGAAAGCGCCAGGCCCCTCGACGAAGCGGTGCGGATGGCCGCCCGCGTCGTGGCAGACGCGCAGACCCTGGGAGGAGCGGCTAGAGCGACGGGCCCGCTGGCGCAGCGCTGCGTTCAGTGCCACGACCACCTCGAGACCACGCCCCGGCTCCTCGAGCCAGACATGCCGACGGCGGCGGGATCCGTGGCCGCGCACATGGCGCGGTTCGGCTGGGCCGTCGACCGACTCTGGGACGGCTTGATGAGCGGGGACGCGGCCCTTTGGGGGGCCGGAATCGACGGACTGCTCGCCTCCCCGTCCGACATGAGTCGGCTGGAGGCGCTCGGCGAGGAGCCCACGGCGCTGGTGCGTCGCCTCCGCGATGCCGCCCGCAGGGGTTCCGCGGCGAGCACGAGCGCCCGTCGCGCGTCCGCGTTCGGACAGACGATCGAAGCGTGCATCGCGTGTCACGAAGTCGCACGCGATTGGCCACAAAAGAATCCAGGAGAGGAACGATGAGTACGCTCTTCCGAAAGAACATGACCACGGCCGACCGTGCGATCCGCGCGATGGCCGCCGTGGTGCTGCTCGCCCTCGCGGTCAGCGACATCACCGGTCCCCTGACCGCGCTGGGGTGCGCAACGATCGCCATCGTGCTGCTCGTCACCAGCGTCTCGGCCACGTGCCCGCTCTACTCGGCGCTGGGCAAGCGGGGCACTCAGGAGCCCTGAGCACGGGCCGGCTCCTCGACGGTAGACCGGAGGACGAGATGAGACGAGACGCCGATATCAAACGAGACGTGCTGTCCGAGCTGGACTGGGATCCGCAGGTGGACTTCGCGAACGTAGGGATCACGGTCAGCGACGGCGTGGTCACGCTGTCGGGACAGGTTACGAGCTATGTCGGGAAGCGAGCGGCCGAGCGAGCGACGCAGCGCGTTCTCGGCGTTACGGCGATCGCCGAGGACCTGCGCCGGGCCGCCTCGTCGGCCTCGGGTGTGGCGCGGGTACACGATCGGATCACTGTCAGACCGGTCGCCGACTCGTCTCCGGTCCACGCTTCGTCGTCGTGAGCACGCCCGATCCCGGTGGGCCGGCGGAGGGTCATGAGCCGACCGAGCTCGTCCCGCTGGTGCGCCACTACCTGGGTGATCTGATCTACGGTGCCAACGACGGGATCGTGACCACGTTCGCCGTCGTATCCGGGGTCACCGGCGCGGCGCTCGAGTCGCGCGTCATCATCATCTTGGGATTCGCGAACCTGCTCGCGGATGGGTTCTCGATGGGAGCGAGCAACGTCCTCGCCATACGATCCGACGAGGATGCGCGTGCCGCGTCCGGTCGACCGCCCAACGAGCCGTTCGCGTTGCGACATGGGTGGTGGACATTCGCCGCGTTCATCGTGGCCGGAGCGATCCCGCTGTTGAGCTACGTGTTCCTGCCCGGCCCTCGCGCGTTTCCCGTTGCCGTGACGCTCACGTTCATCGCGCTGTTTCTGGTCGGTGCGGCTCGATCGTTCGTGACGACGCGGTCCTGGCTCAAGTCGGGGTTGGAGATGTTGATGGTGGGCGCCGCAGCGGCCGGTGTCGCCTACCTGCTGGGGGCCGCCATCGAGCGTCTTACGTGACCGAGCCTACTATCGGAGGGCGACCAGAAGCGCGGGTACCGCGATCAGCGAGACGAGCACGGCGACGAGGCCCCGCCGGCTTCGGGTGATCCGGTCGAACGAACGCTCGACGCCCCGGTCGAATCGATCGTCGAGCGCGAGGAGACCGATCGCGATGATCCGGATCCAGTCGCCCAGCCGCGCCAGGGTCAGACTCCCAGGTCGTCCAGGTGCGCGAGCGCCTGCTCGACGGACCAGGCCGGCGTCTGTCCCGTATCCACCGACCGGGTGTTGCGAGCGGTCCGCGCGGATGGAGCCTCCCAACGCCTCGCGACCTCTTCCTGGGTGGTGCTGTCGGCATCGGAGGGTCCGGGCGCCCGGGCCGCGATCCG
>JAKSCH010000244.1 GCA_022360695.1 Gemmatimonadota bacterium | reverse complement strand
TGTCGTCGCGGAGCTGGATGTTGAACGGGGGCGAGAACTCCTTGATGAGGTTCCACTCTAGGAGCAGCGCCTCGGATTCCGATTGGACGGGGAACGTCTCGATGGCCGCGATCTCGCGGTGGAGACGCACCAGCTTCACCGACTTGCCCGCCTCCGACCCGAAGTAGGATGCCACCCGGGACCGGAGCGACTTGGCTTTCCCCACGTAGAGCACGTCGTCGCTCGAGTCGCGAAACAGGTACACGCCCGGGTCGTGCGGGAGCGCGCGTACCTGCTCGCGGAGCGAGTCCGCGGACGCCCGGCTCACCTCGCCCTCCTACCGGCGCGACGCGTCGGGAGGCCCGCCACCCCCACGTACGCCGCGCCACCACCCGCCAGGATCGCGAGCACCACCAGGACACGACCCCACAGATGGGATCCGACCAGACCGGACACGAATCCTTCGAGCGACCACGCGACCGCCGCCGCGACCGCGGCTCCCAAGAGCGATCGGAGCAGGTCTCGCTTCGTGGCGGCGAGCCAGCCGCGCGTACCCCGTCTCGCGAGCCCTCGCGTCAACAAGGTGAGGTTGAGCCAGGCGCCGATCGCCCCGCCGAGGATCAAGCCCGCTACGGCCCGTTGCCCGAATCCTCGCCCATCCATCCAGAACATCAGCCCCGCCCCGGTCACGATGCTGGTCACGACCGCGATGGTCGCGTAGCGCACCGGCGTCTTCGTGTCGCGATCCGCGTGGTAGGCGCTCGCGAACAGCTTCACGAGGCTCTGCGCCAGGAGGCCGATCGCGAAGGCGCCGAGGGCCCAGTGCACGACGTGCACGTCTTCCGGCCGAAACGCGCCACGGAGAAAGATGACGGACACGAAACGGTCGCCGAACACTCCCAGCACGACCGCGGCCGGGATCACGAAGTACGCGATCCGACGCACCCCGTCCTCGAGGTGTGCGCCCAACCCCTCGATCCGACCCTCCCGCGACATCTCGGGGAGCGATGACACGGCCACCGAGACGCCGAACAACGCGATGGGCAGGAGCGCCAACCGCTGCGCGTAGTAGAGACCCGCGAGCGCCCCATCGAGGAGCAGCGACGCGAGGGCCGCGTCGGTCAGGCTGGAGATCTGGAACACCCCCTGTCCGAGCGCGGCGGGTCCCGCGTTGCGGATCACCTGGCGGGACGGCCCCCAGTTCGGGTCCCACCTCGGTCGCAAGGAACCGACGAGGCGTCGTACCGCCGGGAGCTGGACCCCGAGCTGCAAGACGCTCCCGATGAGCGTGGACCACGCGAGCACGACGACGAGCGGCTGCCACCCGAGACGAGCGCCGAGGATGACGCCCACGATTTGGGCCAGGTTCCACAGGACGGGTGCGACGAACGGCAGGTAGAAACGTCGGTGGCTGGTGAGGACGCCGAGGCACCACGCGACGACGATCATGACCCCCGCCATCGGGAACAGGATCCGCACCATGCGGACCGTGAGCGCCGAGGCGGATGCGTCGAATCCCGACGCGAAGACGGCGACCAGCCAGGGCGCGGCGAGCACCCCGATCGCGGCGAACAAACCGGCGAACGCGAGCAACGGGCCCAGGATACCCAGGGCCAGTCGTCGCGCCCCCTTGGGCTCCGATGCGGCGCCGAGCAGCGACGAGTACACCGGAACGAACGACGCCGAGAGCGCCGCGTCCCCGACGATGTTCCGGATGAAGTTGGGGATCCGGAGCGCGACCACGTAGGCATCGACCGCGAACCCCAACCCGAAGAAATTCGCGATCACCACGTCGCGAAAGAAGCCGGAGACACGGCTCGTGAAGATCCCGGCGCCGACGAGCGCGGCGGAACGACCCGACGCCGGGCTCCGGGTCGGCTCCGACGGACCTGGGGACGGCTCCCTCAGTCTACGAGGCCTCCCGGTCCCCGTCGGCGGTCTCGAGATCCGCGGGCTCGGGGAGGGCGTGCGTAGCGGGCCCCTCGACGAGCGAGCGCACGAACGCGCTCTCCTCGCGCAGACTCTCGACGCTTTGCGTCAGGTACTCGATCTCCTTCTCCATGGCCTCGAGCCGCTCGTTCGTCCCGGGCGTCGAGTCCCTTGCCGCGATCCTACGCGCGAGCGCCTCGGAAAGCGGCGAGTCGATCACGATGGCGAGCACGGGGATCAGAACGATCATCCCCAGGATCACGACGAAGGCGAAGGTCATCGATCACAGAGGTCGAGTCAGCGATTCACCGGACGAGCGTCCTCATACCCTGGACTCGATCAAGCTATCCATCGTCTCCGGGACCCGCCAACGAAGCGGCGAGCCACGCGTCCGTCCGCTCGGCGAGATCATCGATGAGGGCGGCTCCGTGTCTCGCCAGATAGGGGATCGGGCTGAGGACCCGCTCCTGCGGTCGACGTCCCGGGAACAGGTGGGCCGCGCAGCGTCGGATCTGACCCAGCTGGACGTCGAGACGCCCTCGCGCATCCTGATCGACCTGTCGGGCCAGCTGGTCGACCGCCTTCGCGATCGCCTTCCGCGTCTTTCCGACCGCCGCTTTCAGCCCCGGGAGCTGCTCGCCGACGGCCGCTTCGAGCCCGTCCATACGGCCGGCCGCCAGCGCGCGGAGCCCCTCGAGCTCGGTCTCGACCGTCTCGGGTCGCGCCGCCTCGGTCAGCGCGCGGCTCGCCTCCGCTCCCCCGTCGGCCAGACCGTCCGGGTCGAGGTCGAGCTTCTCGAGCAGACGGCGGATGTTGGGCTCGATCACGGTCCACGCCGCCCGGGGGTGCACCGCGGGAAACGGCACGTCGAGCGCCTCGAAGAGCGGTGGCAGCTGGCTCCAGTACGCGATCTCGCCGGGCCCCAGCACCGTCGCCGCTACCGGAAGGAGGTAGGACTCGAGGGCGGGTCTGGACGCCACGTTCGGCGAGAAGCGCTCCGGCTCGTCCCGGAGCCGTGACCGCCACTCGGTCACCGATCCGATCGCGCCTCCCCGGCCCGACCGGATCCGGTCCCCGTCCACGATCAGCCGCGCGCGACCGTCCGGGCCGTCCACGAAGATCGGGAGCGCGCCGTCGAGTCGGGCGATCGGCGCCTCGTGCCCGGCGTCCCGGATCGCCGCCCTTCCCCGATCATCGGCCTCCAGGATCGCTTCGGACGCGTCGAGCATCGCGAGATAGAGCTCCGAGGCGGCGGACTTCACGGCCGCCCCGCTCGCGTCGAGCCAGGCGTAGCCCCGGTCCTCCAGCGCCCCCGAGAGCGTCGCCGCGAACGCCTCGCTGAACGTCGCGTCGGCGCCGTACGCCTCCGTAATCAGGTCGAGATACCGCTCCGTAAACGGATATTCGCCAACGATTTGCCGTAGCGTAGCCACCGCGGCCTCTCCCGCGGGCCCC
>JAKSCH010000118.1 GCA_022360695.1 Gemmatimonadota bacterium | reverse complement strand
GGGCGATGCGGAATCTCGCGTCGAGCGCGGTCGCCATCTCCGGCGAGCCCGTTTCGACGCCGGTGGAGGAAGAGGAGCGCGTCGAGTTCCAGACCGATGGGGGCCGGACCGTCTACGGCGGAGGCGGGATCACACCGGATCTGACGATCTACCAGGACACGCTGACCACGGAGGAGCAGGAGTTCCGCCGGACGGCATCGCGCGCCGGGGCGACCCCGCGCAACATCGTGTTCCGTTGGGCCGTCGAGTGGTCGCAGAACAACGATCCCGCGGAGGGCTTCTCGGTAACGCCCGAGATGCGGAACGCCGTCTACCAGAAGCTCGTCGAGGCGGAGGCGGGCGTCGATCGCGAGCTGTTCGACGCGTCGCACAACTACGTCGACTGGCTGATCGCGACCGAGCTCAGCGGCGCCGAGCACGGAAACGTCGCGCTGCTGCGCAGCCGAGCCGTGCGCGACGCCCAGGTCGAAGTCGCGCTCGAGCTCCTGCAGCGGGCCGATTCTCCGGAGAACTTGATCGCGCTGGCGACCGAAGAGGCCGAGCTGCGCAATGCGGCGGGTGGGGCGACGGAGGGAGCGGAACACTAGACCACGGCGCTCGCGGGTCACGGCGCCGGGCGAAACCGGAGGCTGTCCATGAGACGAAGCCTGGTTCGATCGGAGTTGGCGGTCGTCCTGCTCCTGGCGACGACGACGTGGACGGCGTGCGCAAGCGGTGGTGGTGGGCGTCCCGGGACGTTCACCCGTCTCGTGATCGGCGGGGAAGAGATTCGCGACGTGGGGTACGAGACCGCGTACGACGCGATCGTCAACCACCGCGAGATCATCACGCTCGGCGGCGAGATCGGCTTCAAGGGGGGGGACGAGAACGCGTTTGGCCGGGCTGCCGAAGAATGGTACATCCCGATGCTCGTCGTCGACGGCAACTATCACCAGATCGATGCGGTGACGACCCTCCGACGGATCGATGCCGTGAGCATCGTCTCGATACGGCTCTACAAGTCGAGCATGGTGCCGCCGGAGTACCGGCGTCCCGAAGCGCGTGGCGGCGTGATCGAAGTCACTACGAGATAACGAGCCACATGCGATCCGATCGGACCCTCCGGCGTCTCGCCGCCGGGGGGTCTTTGCGTTCGCCTCCGAACGCCGCGCGTTTGCCATGATGCCGCGCGAACGCGTCCTCGTGTTCGGCCGCCTGCCCGAGCCCGGGAAGACCAAGACGCGGCTGGCGCCGGCGCTCGGCGACGAAGGGGCCGCCACCTTGTACGCGGCGTTTCTCGACGACGCGGTGGCGGGCCTCGCCGCCGGCACGGATCGAGAGCTGTGGGTGCCGTCGCGTCCCGGTGCCGATCGGCTCGCTACGCGATATCCGTCCGTCTCGCTTCGCTTCCAGCGTCGGGGCGATCTCGGGGAGAAGCTCGCGGACGCGTTCGAGCGCACGTTCGAGGACGCCGTCGACTATGCCGTCATCGTCGGAAGCGACCACCCCACGCTGCCTCGCGATCACGTCCCGAGGGCGCTGCGCGCGCTACGAGGCGCGCACCTCGCGCTGGGACCGACCCGCGACGGCGGATACTACGCGATCGGCCTCCGCCGGTACGCGTGGCCGTCCGCGGCGGGGCTCTTCGATGGCGCGCCCTGGTCGAGGCCCGAGCTGCTCGAGTGGACGCGGGCGCGCGCGGTCGAGCTCGATCTGTGCCACGTCGAGCTCCCGGCATGGTACGACGTGGATCGGCCCGAGGATCTGATCGTCATGGAACGAGACCTGGATCCGGATTCGGCGACCGGTCGGGTCTGGGAGAAGCTCGGGCCGGAGCTGGCGGTCGAGTGAGCGAGCTCCGCGTATCGCTGGTGCGAGCGGGTGCGCGCGAGTCCACCCACCGCGTCTCGGGCGCCGTGTTCCACTTGGGCTCGGCCGACGAGCGAGCCTTCGGGGACGCCACCACCTCATCGTTTTGGCGGTCCTCGATGAAGCCCTTTCAGGCGCTTCCCGTCGTTCGGGCGGGCGCGCTCGCGGACCTCGATCTGGGGGAGGACGCGGTGGCGCTCGCGTGCGCCTCGCACCACGCCCGCTCGGAGCATACGGCCGTGGTCTCGACGATGTTGGCGGCGACGGGGCTCGACCCGGACGCGCTGATCTGCGGACCGCACCGACCCGTCGATGAGGAAGCCGCCCGCGCGCTCGACGCG
>JAKSCH010000279.1 GCA_022360695.1 Gemmatimonadota bacterium | reverse complement strand
GCGCGTTGAAGAGGCTGGACTTGCCGACGTTGGGCGCGCCCGCGATCACCACGAGCGCACCCGTTCGTAGTCGCTCTCCCTCGGACGCGTGCTCGAGCAACGCCGAGATCTCGCGCGCCGTCCGACCCGCCGTCGCGAGGATTCGGTCGCTGCCGATCGGGCCGTCGTCTTCCTCGGGGAAATCGATGTCGTAGCCGAGCGCCGCCTGGAGCTCGAGCAGCTCGCGCCGGAGCTCATCGACCCGCCCCGAGAGTCGGCCCCGCAACTGCGCCATCGCGGACGCACCCTGGGCGGGGCTCGTCGCGTCGATCAGATCGAGCGTCGCCTCGGCCTGAATCAAATCGAGCTTGCCGTTCAGGTATGCTCGCTTCGTGAACTCGCCGGGTTCCGCCACCCGCGCGCCGGCGGCGCACAGGGCATCGAGCACGAGCGCGGGAACGAGCGCACCGCCGTGACAGCTCAGCTCGACGACGTCCTCGCCCGTGAACGAGGACGGCGCTTCGAACCACGTGATCAGCGCGCGATCTACGGCTCCGCCGTCGGTGCCTCGCACGGTGGCGAGGCGACTCACGCGGGGCGAGCCCGTCTCGGCACCGATCGACGCCGCGACCGCGCGCGCGCGGGGACCGCTCACCCGGACCAGCGCGACCCCGCTTCGTCCGGGCGCGGTCGAGATCGCGGCGATCGTGTCTCCCGAGTCGATCATGGCGTCGAAGATATCGGTGGACGCGTCCGACGCATTCTGCGCTCGCGGGACATAGGTTCCCGCGTCATGTCACGATGCCGGCACCGCGCGCGGGCCTTCCTGCTTGCCAGCTCCCTCATCGCCGTCGCCTGGAGCCCGGCGACCGGTCAGGAGCGGCCGGGTGCGCCGCGCGATCCGAACGGCCACCCGTTCCGCACGCCGTCCGGGGCCCCCACCGACCCCATCCACCGAATCGCGCTCGTCTCGGTCGAGCGGGACGGCTTCTCTCGGCGGGTCGCATTCACGGATCTCGGGGACCGGCTCGGGTTCTGGATCCACCGGGCACCTTCGGATGACGTCGAGCTGGCCGGCGCGATCGCCGGGGGCGCGCAGTCCCGGTTCGATCTCGAGGAGTCCGACAACGAGTTCATCGAGATCCACTTTCGGTTGAGCGCGCTACTCCGCGCGCGTTTCGGACGGGTCGCCGCACGGGCCGAGCTCTACCACGTGAGCTCGCATCTGGGCGACGAGTTCCTCGCCCGTACCGGTCGCGAGCCCGTCAGCACCAGCCGCGAGGGGCTCGATCTCCTCGCGCAGATCGCGCTCGCGCGTGGTCTCGTGATCTATGGCGGGCCGGGCTTCGTGCTTCGAAGCAGCGAGGGGTTCCGCTCGCCCTCGTTCCGCGGCGGCGTGGATTGGGAGCTCGCGCGGCGGGGTCTGCGGCCCTTCGCCTCGATCGACGTGACCGGGTGGTCCGAGCTGGACTGGGATCCCACCGTGGCGCTAGAAGCCGGCGTCGCCCTCGGGCGTCGTGTGCGCATCGGTCTGCTGGGAGGGTTCGGACCATCGCGAGCGGAGCAGTTCTTCCGCGAGGCCGAGCGCGTGATCGGCGTCTCTGTCTCGTACAAACGCTGAGCGCCGTAGGACCCGCGCTTCGCTCGCGGACCCGGGGCCCCCGCCTCTCGCGGCGTGTCGAGGCTACGCGGAGGGCTTGCGCCGGGCGGCGCCGGGGCCGCCCCGCGACTTCTTCTTCGGCGCGGGCTTCTCCGCACGGCCCGGCTTCGACCCCGGCCCGCCGCTCGTCGTGCCACCCGACCCGCCGTCGCCGGACTCTCGTTTGGCGGAGGGGGACGCCGATCCGCCGGTCCGCGCCTTTCGACGCTCGCGCGCCAGGTAGAGCTGCTGGGGCAACGACGCGATGTTCGAAGCCGCGTAGTAGAGGTTCAGCCCCGCCGCGAACTGCGCGAACATGAACGTGAGCACCACCGGCAGCACGTACGTGAACATCTTCATCTGCTGCGTGACTTCCATCCCGCGCTGACCGATCCAACTGAGCAGGAACATCGAGCCGCCCATCAGCAGCGGCACGATGTAGATCGGATCCTTGAGCGAGAGATCGGGCAGCCACAGGAACGGCACGCCCCGGAACTCGATCGTGTTCTGGAAGACGAAGAACAACGTGATCAGGATCGGGAACGGGAGGAGCATCGGGAGACAGGAGCTGAGCGGATTCACGCCGTGCTCCTTGTACAGCTTCATCATCTCCTGCTGCATCCGCTGCGGATCTTCCTTGTACGTCTTCTGGATCCGCTGCTGCTCGGGCTGGATCGCCATCTGCTTCATCTGCGCGCGCATCGAGATCTGATAGAGCGGGAACAGCACGATGCGCGAGATGACTCCGAACAGGATCAGCACCCAGCCGTACGCGAGCGTGAAGGCCTCGTGCATCCAGATCATCACGGTGACCATCAGATTCCCGAACGGCCGGATGAACCACTGGAGCCAGCGCCACCCGAACGGGTTCGCGTTGTGGAGCTCCTGCCCGACGTCCTGGAGCCGGCCGAAGTCCTGCGGCCCCAGGTAGGCGGTATACTCGAAGCCCGCGCTCCCGGCCGGCACGGAGAGCGTCACCTCGATGTCGGCCGCGTCGTCGTCGTCCACGCCGCGGACCACGACGCCCCCGAACCCGGGTCCGGTCTCGGGCGAGACGAGCGCGGCCAACCAATACTTCGACTTGCTCGCCGCCCAGGAAAACGGGGCCCCCGACACGGCCCGCACCTCGTCCGCGTCGACGCTCCGCAAGTTGAGGCTTCGGATCTCGCCCGCCCGCTCCCGGGTGACGACCGCGAACTGGCGGACGTCCTCCGGCTCGTTCGCCTCGTTCATCGCGAGCCCTCGACCGAGCCCCACGAGAATCGTGTGGCCGCGGTCCTGAAGACCCCGGAGGCCACCGCTCGCCACGATCCGGTAGTCGTCGGGGCTGAACCGGTAGGTCAGCTCGAACGTCACCCCACCGGTCCCGACCGGGGCGCTGAAGCGAAGTTCCTCCGTGCCGCCCGTCACCTCGATGTCCCCGCGCGACGCCGTGAAGACGATATCCGCGAGAGATACGGTGTCGGCGCCCGCCGGCACGCGGTAATCGAGCCAGTCGTCCCCATCGCGGACGAGCTCGACCCGCTCGTCCCCACCCCGGATGTGATCGTCGACGCCGGGGGCGGCGAAGCTCTCGTATTCGCGCATGGTGGCGCCGACCAGCCGAGCGCCTCGCGTATCGAACCGGTATTCGTACAGGTCCGATCGGACGGTCACGATCCGGCTCCGGACCTCCGGCGCGACCTCTCGGGCGGGCTCGGGCGTCTCCTGCTCCGCGCCCAAGGACGGGGTCACGGGAGCCTGGCGCTCGGGTGCCGTCACCGTGCTGTCCGCGCTCGGCACCCCCGGCGGGGCATCGATCGGCGGAAACAACAGGTTCGACAGCGCCATCACGGCGAACATCAATCCGATCGCGATGAGAAGCCGACGGTCCATCTAGCTACGGCGCTCCGGGACGGGGTCGTATCCCCGGGCTCCGAACGGATGACACCGGAGCAATCGTCGACCCGCCAGGAGGCTCCCCCTCCACGCGCCGTGTCGCCGAACCGCCACCAGGGCGTACTCCGAACACGTCGGGTGGTACCGACACGCGGTCGGGAGCCAGGGAGAGAGCACGAGCTGGTACATCCGGATGGCGGCGACGATCACCGCGCGCATACCGCCTCCAGGGGTGCGGTGAGCGAATCGCGTAGCGTCTCGTACGACGCGGCGTACGACGCGGGTTTCGCGCGATACACGAAGTCGATGTCTCGCTCGCGCTCGAGGAGCGCGGGGAGCCACACGGTGCGGGCGATGTCGACGAGCCGGCGCCGGACCCGGTTCCTCGCGACGGCCGAATTCCCGTAGCGGGGAACGATCACTGCGACGCGAGGGCGACGGGCGGGTGAGGACGACCAGACCACGTCCACGAACGGACCCTTCAGCCTTCGGCCTCGGCGCAGCGTGCGCCGGATGTCGTCGGCGCGTCGCAGCCGCGCGGCGCGTGGGAAGCGAGAGCCGGCCCCTGGTGGTCGCCTAGCGGGTGCGTCGCTTGTTGCCGAACTCGTCACTGACCGTCAGCCGGTGTCGCCCCTTCTTTCGTCGTCTGGCGAGCACCCTGCGCCCGGCCTTGGTCTTCATCCGGGCTCGAAAACCGTGATCCTTCACGCGCTTTCGATTGGTCGGCTTGAAATATGTGGGCTTGCCCATCGCTCTTCCGCACAGCTTCTATGTGATGAACCGGGGGCTCGTGAAGGTAGCCAATGAGTGTAGACACGGCGCCTTGGGGTGTCAAACGACCGCGCTTCCGGGCTTTCATGGTCCGTCCGGCGGAACGGATCGCGGCGTTCCGCCCGGGCGCGTCGGACGGGGGCGGCTCGGTTTCGTTGACACGTTTCATACCCTCGTCTACAATCACGATCCCCTGTTTCCGAATACCGCCAAACACGACGTTGATGGAGCTTACGGCAACCGAAGCCTGGACCAAGATCCGCGCCTCCGCACAGGTGGTGTTGCCCGAGCAGACCTACCGCACCTGGCTCGCCTCGACCGAGTCCGTCTCGCTCTCGGACGACACGCTCGTCGTCTCGGCTCCGACCAAGTTCGCCGTGGAGTGGGTCGAGGATAAATACGGCCAGCTGCTTCGCGACATCGCGGAGCGCGAGCTCGGGTCGCCGCTTCAGCTACGCTTCGAGCACCAGGGCGGCGACGAGCGCATCGAGTTCCCCGAGGTGGGTGACGGGGTCGCGGGCGAGAGCTCGACGACGACGCCCGAGCCGGACCCGACGGATGTGCTCGCCGCGGCCGTGGCGCTCAACGAGCGATATACGTTCGAGCGATTCGTGATCGGAGGGAACAACGCGTTGGCGTCGGCCGCCTGCGACCGCGTGGCAAAGGCCCCCGCCGCCGCCTACAACCCGCTCTTCATCTGGGGCGGGACCGGTCTCGGCAAGACACACCTCATGCATGCCGTCGGCAACGCGATCATCGAAGCGTTCCCGGAGCGGCGAGTGGCGTACGTGCCCTCCGAGCAGTTCACGAACGAGATGATCGACGCGATCAAAACGGGGCAGACGGCGGAATTCCGCGAGCGGTACCGCCGGATCGACGTGCTCCTGATCGACGACGTGCACTTCATCGCGAACAAGGAGGGCACGCAGGAGGAGTTCTTCCACACGTTCAACGCGCTGTACGACGCGC
The DNA here is from genome assembly GCA_022360695.1 of Gemmatimonadota bacterium. GTDB lineage: Bacteria > Gemmatimonadota > Gemmatimonadetes > Palauibacterales > Palauibacteraceae > Palauibacter. The sequence continues at coordinate 4,575 of JAKSCH010000279.1, read as the reverse complement.
AGAAACAGATCGTGATCACGAGCGATCGGCCGCCCCAGGAGATCCCGGGGCTACAGGAGCGGCTCGTGTCCCGGTTCGAGTGGGGGCTCGTCACCGATGTCCAGCCGCCGGACCTCGAGACCCGGTCCGCCATCCTGCGGAAGAAGGCCGGCGAAGACGGCATCGACATCGGCGGCGACGTGATCGAGTACGTCGCCCGGAACCGCCGCACCTCGGTCCGCCAGCTCGAAGGCGCCCTCATCAAGCTCCTCGCCTTCAGCTCGCTCACGCGCAGGGAGATCACGCTGGAGATGGCCCAGGACGCGCTGGGGCCGGAGCACGAGTCGCTCGGGGATCCGATCCTTCAGATCTCGCCGGAGGACGTGCGCTCGCGGACGGCCGAGTCGTGGGGGGTCAGCGTCGACGCGCTGACCTCGAAACGCCGCAACCGCTCCATCACGGTACCGCGCCAGGTCGCGATGTACCTCATCAAGACGCACCTGGATCTCCCGTACTCCGACATCGGGGGTCTGTTCGGTGGTCGCGACCATTCCACCGTGATTCACTCGGTGAACAAGGTCGAGGCCGAGATGGCCTCGGATTCCGCGTTTCGAAGCCGCGTGCGGCAGCTCCAACAAGATCTTTTCCGCAACTGAGCCCCGAGCGACCGACTCGTGTGGAGAACCCGGCCTCCTCGGGGGGTTCTTTCGGCCCGCGACGGGGACGCCGCCCGGTCCTCCCCGAAGAATCGACGTCGATACCGGGACTTCCACACCCCGGACGGGCGATCGGGCGCGATACGGTGGGCAAAAGGCGAGTTGTCCACATCCCAACACGCCCTACTACTACGACGATGATACATATATCATAGATCGTTCCAGAAACCCCGGTGGGAAACGTGAGAAGCTCGGGACGGAGATGAAATGAAATTCACGATCACCCGCGAGGCGCTTCAGTCCGGGCTCGGAGCCGTGGCATCGGCCATCCCGACCCGAACGACGCTGCCGGTGCTGTCGAATATCTTGATGAAGGCCGAGGAAGACACCGTCCATCTCTCCGGGACGGATCTCGATATCTCCGTTTCGTTGAGCGTCCCCGCGGACATCTCGGAAGACGGCGCCGTGACCGTTCCCGCGAAGAAGCTCGTCGAGATCTCCCGGGTGCTGGAAGACGCCCCCGTGAAGTTCACGACCGACGGCGCGCAGGTCGAAATCGAGTGCGGCCGTAGCAAGTTCACGCTCTACGGGCTGGCCGAGGACGAGTTCCCCGCATTCCCGGACGTCGATTTCGCGAGCGCGTGGAAGATGACCGCCGGAGATCTGCAAACCCTCATCGAGCGGACGAGCTTCGCCGTCTCGAACGAGGAGAGCCGACCGATCCTCAACGGCGTCCTCTGGCAGCTTCGTCCCGAGGAGTCGCTGATGGTCGCGACCAACGGCCATCGGCTCGCCAAGATGCGACAGGCCGTGAACGGCGGTGGCGCGCCCCCCGAAGCCGACCTGATCATCCCCCCGAAAGCGCTGCAACAGATCCAGAAGTTGTACGCCAAGGACGCCGTGCTCGAGATCGCCCGGACCGACAACCACCTCGCCTTTCGGAGCGACGACCGAAAGGTCTACACGCGGCTGATCGAGGGGCCGTACCCGAACTACGACCAGGTCATCCCGAAGGACAACGACAAGGAAGCCATCGTGAACCGCTCGGCGCTCGAGGCGGCCGTGCGACGGATGGCCGTGGTGGCGAGCGATCAGACGCACCGCGTTCGACTGAGGTTCGAGGATGGCGGGCTCAAGTTCCGCGTCCGGACGCCCGATCTCGGCGAGGCCGAGGATGAGTTGCCGCTCGACTACCAGGGGGAGAGTCTCGAGATCGGGTTCAACGCGACGTACCTGCTCGAGATCCTCCGCTACATGCCCGACGAAGACGTACGGATGACCTTCAAGGCGCCGGAGCGGGCCGCGACGTTCGCACCGGCCAGCGGCGACCCCGAGTACCTGTGTCTCGTCATGCCGCTTCGCCTGCTCGACTGAGGGGGCCGATGTCGATGTTCACGTGTCCACATTGCGGCTACGAGAGCGCGGCGGGCGGCGCGTGCCCGCTGTGCGGCACGGCGACGGCGCAGGGCGAGGCTACGGTGGCCGCGGACGCAGCGGTCATCGAAGCGCCGATCCCGGAGTGGGAAGACGCCGCCCGCGGCTTCCCTCGGAACCTGTTCGAGACGTGGCGGCGGAGCATGTTCCAGCCGACCGATTTCTTCCGCGGCGTACCGTACGAGCGACCCGCCGCGCGGCCGCTGCTCTACTATCTCATCATCACCGTCTTCGGCGCGTTCTTCACCTTGTGGTGGCAGGCCGTGTTCTCCACCGCTCAGCTCGGGTTCTTGGCCGAGTCCCTCGGTACGGCGGACGCGTTGGGGTACGGCGGATCGATGGCCGCGAGCGCGATGCTGAACTTCTTCATCGCCCCGTTCGCGGCCGTCATCGGGCTCGTGCTGTGGGCGCTGGTCCTGCACCTCTTCGTGCTCATGCTCGGCCGGCAACGCCGTGACCTCAAAGCCACCGTGCGGGCGATCTCCTACGCGGCGGGACCGGCGATCCTCGGGATCGTGCCCGTCCTCGGCAGTCTGGCGGGCGGCGTGTGGACGCTGGTGCTCACGGTGATCGGGATCCGCGAAGCGCACCGGATGACGACGGGCGGCGCGCTCGCCGTCGTGTTCCTTCCCGTCGTCTTGTTGTTCGGCTTCGTCTTCACGCTGGTCATCCTCGTCGTCGCCGCCGCGTCGATGGGCATGTGAGGTCCGAAACGGGTTCGGAGGAGACCGAGGACCCACAGAGCCGGATCGAGCGCGAGGAGTTCCAACGCGGACACGTGCCGCAAGGCACGCCACCCGTCGAGCCGCGTCCGGCGGCCACGATCGTCGTCACCAGACCCACCGGCAGGGGCCGGTTCGAAGTGCTTCTCCTCGAGCGCCCGCAGGCTTCGAGCTTCGCCGCGGGCGCCTTCGTGTTCCCGGGCGGCGTCGTGGACGAAGAGGACGGCGACGAGATCTGGGCGACCCGACTGCCCGCGACCACCGAGCGGCCCGCGTGCGCGGCGGCGTTCCGCGAGCTGTTCGAGGAGACCGGCATCCTCCCCGTCGCCGATGGGCTCGATCGCCGGGCGTTGGGACGGGACCGAACCGAGCTCTTGGCGGGCCGGGTGGCGTTCACCGAGATCGCGCGCGCGCGGTCGCTGGATTTCACCGACGCACGGGTCGCGTACTTCTCGCGTTGGATCACGCCGCGCTCGCTGTCGCGGCGCTATGACACGCGGTTCTTCCTACTCCTCCTCGAAGGCGATGTCGACGTGTCGCTCACCGAGGAACACGACTCGGCGGGCTGGTTCGAGCCCGAGCCCGCGCTCGAGCGTTTCCACGCGGGAGACCTGCCGATGTTGTTTCCGACCCGAAAAACGCTCGAGCGTCTGGCGGGGTTCGAAACGGTGGACGGCGCCTTCGAGGCGCTGCGCGACCGAGCCGTCGAGCCGATTCTCGCGAAGCTCGACATACGGGGAGATCACATCCGGCCGGTCATGCCCGGCGACGACGGGTACGAAGAGGCGTACTGATCGTGTCGACCGAAGGGCATATCGAAGAGCTGGGCGACGACATCGTATCGGTGCGCGCCGACAACCCCGGTCCGCTGACCCTGAGCGGCACGCGGACCTACGTGATCGGCCGTGACCCGCTCCTGGTGCTGGACCCGGGTCCCGCCGATGACGAGCACCTGACGCGGGTGGACCGAGCGATCGGGGATCGGCGCGTCGCCGCCGTGTGCCTCACGCACGCGCACGGCGATCACGCCGCGTCGGCCGAGGCGGTGGCCGGGCGCTGGGGCGAGCTCCGCGCATCGAGCGACACGCTCGATCGGATCGGCCTCCCCGGCGCGTCGCTGGAGGACGACGAGCGGATCGAGTTCGGTGGCGCATCGGTCCGAGCCATCGCGACCCCCGGGCACTCCGGCGACCACCTGTGCTTCTGGATCGAGTCGACCGGCGATCTGTTCACGGGTGACCTGATCCTCGGCGCGGGCAGCACCATCATCGTGCACCCGGACGGATCGGTGCGGGACTACCTCGCGAGTCTCGCACGCCTCGAGCGGCTGCGACCCACCCGCCTCCTACCGGGCCACGGGCCGATCGTGGTCGAGGCGATGCGGCGTCTCGAGCTGGACCGACGCCACCGCGTCGAGCGAACCCGACAAGTGCTCGACGCGGTCGAAGCGGGCGCCTCCAGCCCTCGCACGATCCGCGAGCACGTGTACGTCGGGTTACCCGAGGCCTATCATGCGCCCGCGGAAATCTCGATCCAGGCATACCTCGCGTACCTCGCGGAAGAAGGTCACGACGTGCCATTTCCCGCCGCGGGACGACCCCGCCGCGAGGGCTCGGTCTAGTGTGGTGCATCAAACGTCCCTTGCCATTCGAGCGGCGATGCATCCCGCTCGCCGGCGTTGCTCGATCTCGACGTAGCTATGGCTACGCCTTCGTTCTCGCGTCTTGGCGAGCGGGCGCCTCACCACTCTCGGTGGTCAAGGGACTTTTGATGCACCACACTAG
>JAKSCH010000267.1 GCA_022360695.1 Gemmatimonadota bacterium | reverse complement strand
GCGAGCGGGCGCCTCACCACTCTCGGTGGTCAAGGGACTTTTGATGCACCACACTAGTAGCTCGCCAGCTCCACGATCGCCTCGGCGAGGTCATCGACCTGCGGGAGGATCGCGTTCTCGAGGGTCGGCGCGTACCCGACGAACGTGTCGGTCGAGGTGACCCGGCGGACCGGGGCGTCCAGCCATTCGAACAGCTCGTCGGCGACTCGCGCCGAGATCTCGGCCCCGAAGCCCCACGACTTCGCGTCCTCGTAGGCGACGAGCACGCGGTTGGTCTTCTTCACCGACGCGCGGATCGTGTCCATGTCGAGCGGGTTGAGCGACCGGAGATCGATCAAGTCCACGCCGACCGGCTCGCCCGTCTTGTCCAGCTTCCGAAGCGCCTTTCGCGTCCGCTCCACCAGCGCGCCGTAGGTGACGACCGTCACATCGTCGCCCGTCTCCACCATCGCCGCTTTCCCGAACGGGATCATGTAGTTCGGCCCCGGATACACGCCCTTGTTATAGGTCTGCCGGTACAGGTGCTTGTGCTCGAGGAAGAGCACCGGATCATCGCAGCGAATCGCCGTACGGAGGAGGCCGTTCGCATCCACCGCGTTCGACGGACAGATCACGTGCATGCCGGGCGTGTGCGTGAACAGCGACGCGCCCGTCTGTGAATGGTAGATCGCACCCCCCGCCAGATAGCCGCCGTACGTCGTCCGCACGACGAGCGGACACTTGAACGCGCCGTTCGAGCGCCAGCGGAACGTGGCCACCTCGTTTCGGAGCTGGTGGAACGCGGGCCAGATGTAGTCGAAGAACTGGATCTCGCAAACCGGCTTCAATCCGCGCACCGCCATCCCGATGGCGCGGCCCACGATGTTCGCCTCCGCTAGCGGCGAGTTGAACACGCGGTGCGAGCCGAACCGTCGCTGGAGCCCGTGCGTGACCTTGAAGACCCCGCCCTTGCCCTTGACCTCGTCGAGGTGTTGCTCGCGGCTCGCGTCGGCGACGTCTTCGCCGAACACGACGACGCGAGGATCGCGCTCCATCTCGTCGCGGAGGCACGAGTTCAAAAGATCGACCACGGTCGTGGGGTCGCCCGCTGTATCCGGCTCCGTCTCGAACGCCGAGGACATCGGGTCGACATCGGGTGAGTACACGTGCGTGTACACCGAGTCCGGAGACGGCTGCGGCTGTGCCGCCGCGCGGTCCGCCGCTTCGGCGACCTCCGCGGTGACCTCTTCTTCGAGCGTCTCGAGCTGCTGCTCGTTGAGCACGCCCTCGACGATCAGGTATCGGGCGAACGTGCGGAGCGGGTCGCGCAACGCTTCCGCCTCCCGTTCGGCGACCGGCTTGTACAGTTTCTCGTCGTCCGACATCGAGTGGCTGTACGGCCGGACCACGTGCGCGTGGATGAGCGCCGGCCCGCGCCGCCCGCGGCAGTAGGCCGCGGCTTTCTGCACCGCGGCATAGCTTTCGAGCGGATCCGTGCCGTCGACCTCCTGGATGAACAGACCCGGGAAGCCGCTCACGACCTTGGAGATGCTGCCGCCGGCCGTGTTCACCTCGACCGGAACCGAGATCGCGTACCCGTTGTCCTCGACGAGAAAGATCACCGGCAGCTTCATCGTGGCCGCGCTGTTCACGGCCTCCCAGAACTCGCCTTCGGACGTCGTTCCGTCGCCGGTGCACACCAGGACGATCTCATCGGCGCCGAGATCTAGATGCGAGAACCCGCCGCTGCCGGAGATCCGTTCGGCCCGTAGGATGCCTTCGGCGCACCCGACCGCCTGGTTGAACTGGGTCCCCGTCGGGCTCGAAGCCGTGACGATCCGATGCTCGGCGTGACCGTAGTGTCCCGGCATCTGCCGGCCACCCGTCGAGGGGTCGTCGGCCGCTCCGACGGCTTGCAGGAACATCTCGTACGGGGTCATGCCGAGCTCGAGGCACAACGCGCGATCGCGATAGTACGTGAAGAACCAGTCGTGCCCCGGGCGTAGCGCGCGCCCGGCAGCGACCAGCACGGCCTCGTGCCCCGCACCGGAGATCTGGAAGAAGATCTTGTTCTGCCGTTTCATGCTGATCTCGCGATCGTCGATCTGACGCGACGTGTACATCGTTCTGTACAGCGCGATTAGGTCGTCGGCCGTGAGATCGAGCCACTCCGGCTTGGGTACCGCGGCAATTCTGTCGCTGGGCGTCGCCATGAACCTCGTTGTGTGCGGGGGACGTTCGGGGTGGTGTGTACGCACTCGCCGTGCCTGCCGGCGGACCCGCGAACGTCGAGATTACAGGATTCAGTACCGCTTGAACCGCAGGGTGCTGCCTCGCCGGCAAACTATCCCCCCGGCGGGCCCGGTGAAAGCGATCCGGGTCGTTAGGAGAAGCCCGCCGGGTGGAACCGCCGGAGTCGGGGGCCCGCGGAGGTCGGATACGCCGAAACGGGGTCGCCGGCCCCCGGCTCCGGCATGAGCAGCATGAGCGCGCTCAGCATCGAGACCGCGTAGTCCGAGAAGACTCGGTAAGGGGGATCGTGGTCGAATCCCCAAGTCCCGACCGGAGCCAACAGAAACCAGCGGAGATCGGCCGCCAGCTCGAGCAATTGTGGCTCATCGAACGCCATGTCGGGCTCTCCCATGGCGAGACGGGTCAGCGCCGCCATGAAGAGCGCCGAGGCTTCGGGAGAGAGGAGCTCGAGGTCCGGGTACCGCTCGAGGACGAGGGTGGCGAACCGCGCTCCCTCCCGATCCGTGTCGTTCGATTCGGCGTGTGCTTCGAGCCCATCGGGGGATGCGAGCCGCTCGGCCATGTGCGTGGGCTGTCCGTCGCCGAGGATCAGCCACTCGAGCCTCAACTCGGGGAAGGCCCGTTTGAGCGCGGCCATGAACTCGGCCCTGGGGCCCGGACGGTGGGTCCCGTTCGAGGGACGCTCGTAGTTCGAGAGCGTGCCGAGACTCAGACGCTGATCCTCCGGCAGCTCCGAGTTCACACGCGCTCGGAACTCGCGGAGCGTGAGCCCTTCGACCCGCTCCCGGAAGTGTCGCAGTCGTGACTGAACGTTGTTCACGATGATGAACATAGCCGCGCAAATCCTCGCAGGACAAGACGTTTCACCGAATCGAGACGGTCAGATCGGGTCTCCTCGCGAGAGGCGAGTTGATGGAGCTACCGGGGCTGCCGAAAGCTCGCGGACGAACGACGGCTCGGTCTCCAGGCCAACCGAGAACCGGCTCGAGGTCCTCCATAGAGGCGAGCGACGGCGTCTTCGCAGCGGCGAGCGACGGCGTCTTCGCGGGAACGCATTCGCACCGGTCGGGGATGCATCGGTAGAATGAACGATCGAGCGTGCTCGGCTGTCGGGATGCGGGTGCCGGTCTCGCGCCGGCCGCACCGTACGGCGGAGCACGCTTCATCGAACCAAAAACTCGGAGTACGCGTCATCATGAGCGTTCGAGAATACCGCAGACGGTCCGATCGCAACCCGATCCTGTCCGGCGCGCTGATCGCCCTGTGGCTTCTACCTGTGGGGCTGTCAGCCCAGAACGGACCGGCGCAGGCTTCCTCCGGCGAGGCGACCCGGTCCCTTTCGCTCACCGCGCTCGCGCAGCGCGCGGAGCAGCCGCCCGTCGTAGATGGGTCGCTCGACGAGGCGGTCTGGCAGGACGCGCCCGTGATGACGGACTTCGTGCAACGCGATCCGTTCGACGGACAACCGGCCTCGGAGCGCACCGAGGTCCGGATCCTCTTCGACGACGACGCGATCTTCGTCGGCGTATGGGCGTGGGACGAAGATGCGGACGCGATCATCCCGGGGGACCGAATCCGGGATACCGAAGTGGACGAGTCGGACGCGATCGTGATGGCCTTCGACACGTACAACGACGACCAGAACGCGTTCATCTTCGGGACGACGCCATCCGGCATCGAGTACGACGGTCAGGTCGCGAACGAAGGACAGGGTGGCGGTTTCTTCTTGGGGGGCGGGTTCAACACCCAACAACGGCAGCAGGCGGGCGCCGGCGGCGGGTTCAACAAGAACTGGGACGGCTCCTGGACCGTCGCGACCACGCGCGACGGAGCCGGCTGGTACGCGGAGTTCCGGATCCCGTTCAACACGCTCCGGTACGGAAGCGGCGACACGTGGGGCTTCAACATCGCGCGTCAGATTCGACGACGGAACGAGGAGTCGTTCTGGGCGCCGGTCCCGCGCGAGTTCAATCTCTACCGACTCACCTACGCGGGCGATCTCGCGGGTCTCGAGCTTCCGTTCCGACGCCTCGGCTCCATCACCCCCTACATGTTGGGGTCGACGTCACGCGACTACGCGGGTGGCCAGACGTCGTTCGACGAACAGGCGGAGCTCGGCGGAGAGGCGAAGTTCCAGCTCACGCAGGGTCTGACGCTCGACGCGACCTACAACACCGACTTCGCACAGGTCGAGGTCGATGATCAACAGGTCAACCTGACCCGATTCAGTCTTCTGTTCCCCGAGAAGCGCCCGTTCTTCCTCGAGAACGCGGGCTTCTTTACCGTCGGGGC
>JAKSCH010000299.1 GCA_022360695.1 Gemmatimonadota bacterium | reverse complement strand
TGCTGTTGGCTCGAGAGGGCTCCGATCAGCGACTCCCATACTCTCTTGGGCCGTTCGCTCAAGCCATTTCGTCTTAACGTGCTTATTGGCGAGGGAATGTTGCGGGGTATGGCGTGTTGCGAAACAGGCCTTCGTGTATGGAGCGGGTCGATGGTGTTGTTGCGGGTCGATGGCAGGGAGGGCGAGGAGGGTAGGGCAACTCTCCGGGCGAAAGTGGTGTCCCTCGCGTAGGACGCCCTTTGTCGGTGCCTTTTGTCGGCACCCTTTGTCAGCGCCTTTCGTCGGCGCTTTTGTCGAGAGGGCTCGATCGGCACACTCACCTCCATCGGAATCGACGCTACATGACGCTCAGAGCTTTCGCCTTCGCGTGGTTGACGCTCCTCGTCGGCCCGTTCTCGATCGCCGCCCAGTCGGACGTGCTCGTCCAATTCGCGGAGACCGCGGCGTTCGAGTTCCGGGGGGCACCTCCTCCGGATCTCGCACTCCACGAGACGTTGTCCGATCAGGAGAAAGTCCGAATCGAGAATGAGATCCAGGGCGTGGAGCGAGAGGTACGCCGGCTCATGCCGGCGCTCGCCGATGAAATCCGTGTGACCGTGGTGCTGGTGGATCGGGATCTTCGCAGCGTCGGAGGGGTGAGTGGCCGAGCGGACGCGCCAGGCGAGCTGCTCATTGAGCTCTCGACCACGTTCGAGGGAGGCGTCCCGGCCCTTCTCCCCGGGCTTTCTCGAGCCATGTTCCATGAGCTGCATCACCTGGTACGCGGGTGGACGATCGTAGGCAACCGGTTTGGTCCGGGTATCCCCATCGCCGCCGTGAACGAAGGGCTCGCGGATGTTTTTGCCGACGAGCAGACCGGGGTCGTGCTCGCCGCGAACGAGTATCCCGAGCAGGTGTCGGCGTGGGCGCGGGAGATCATGTCGCTTCCCGTGGACGCGAGCTACGGGGATTGGATGTTCGAGCATCCCGACGGACGTCGAGCGATCGGCTATCGTACCGGGCGTTATATCGTGCACCAGGCGATGGCGAACTCGGGGAAGTCGGTGCTCGAGCTGAGTGAGCTGTCGCCCGCGGAGATCCTCGATCTGGCGGGATTGGATGGAAGCAGGTACGACCAGATGGGAGCTTGGGATCCCGAGAGCGGAGCGCGAAGCACGAGGTCGGCCCTCGGCCGCGCCGCTCTATTCGCCTCGGTCGACCGCGTCGGGATCGTCGCGGTCCATGGGCATGATCTGGTCGAGGGGGCTCGGGATTCGTCCTAGATCCGCGCGACTGACGTGCGTGTAGATCTCCGTCGTTCTCGAGCTCTTGTGACCGAGGAGCGTCTGAATGTAGCGGAGGCCCACGCCGCCCTCGTGCAGGTGTGTGGCGTAGGAGTGGCGCAGGGTGTGGACCGTCGCGTGTTTCTCGAGGCGAGCTCGCTCGCGAGCGCGGGCGACGACGTGCTGGACCGATCGCGGAGTGATGTGTTTGCCGGGATCCTGGCCGGGAAAGAGCCACGGGCTCGCCTCGCGCCGGTACCTCATGTAGAGATCGATCGCAGCGAGCGCGACGTTCGATGCGGGGACGTAGCGGTCCTTTCTCCCCTTTGCTTGCCGGATGTGCACCAGGCCCCGCGCGCGGTCGACATCGGTGGGTCGGAGACGCACGACTTCGCTGACCCGGAGACCGCAGGCGTACACGATCATCAGGATCGCACGGTGCTTGTGGTTCTCGATCGCCTCGAACAGCGAGACGACTTCCGCTCGACTGAGAACGCGCGGGAGCCGTCGCTCGCGGCGGGGCCGTGGCAGCTCGCCCTCCGCGATGGGGCGACCGAGAACGTGGGCGAAGAAGAACTTGAGCGCGCTGACGTTCT
>JAKSCH010000361.1 GCA_022360695.1 Gemmatimonadota bacterium | reverse complement strand
CGACCTCGATGCCATCGGCCGTGATGGCGAACCCGAACGCTTCGGTGTGCTCTTCCTCCTCGGGCGCCATCGGATCGTCGTCACCGCACCCGGCCGCGACAAACGCGACGACGACCAGCGGAACGACGTGTCGGAAGAGCTTGGCTACTGACCACTGCGACGTGTACATGAGATCTCCTTTCAGAGTGAAAACGCGAGTTCAAAACGTCCAGCGATAAGAGAGACTCACCCCGAATCCCGGTTCGGCCGCGAGCTCCTTGAGTCGAGAGAGATGGTTGCGGTATGTGGTGTTCGTGATGTTATCGAGGCGGAGCGTGAGCGAATGCTCGGCACCCCCGTTCCACCAGCGGTAGCCCACGGACCCGCCGAGTACCGCGTATCCGTCCGTGGGCAGGAATTCACCGGGCACGACTCGGCATAGCTCACCCGGCGAGGTGCGATCGCAATAGTCCGGCGAGTTTGCTGGCAGGTCGGGTCGCGGGGGCACGCGATCCTGCCGAGTCGCCCATCGCATCGAGGCGTCCGCGAACCAAGAAGGCCGTTCGAATCGAGCGAACGCACGGCCTTGGAGCGGTGGGATCCACGGCAAGGGCTCGTCTGCTTCGGTGTCCGTGGCTCTGACCGACGAAGCGTTCCCCCCTAGGATCAAGCCGCCCGCGGGATTCCATTCCACCGACGCTTCCGCCCCCGAGTACCGCGCTTCCGTGTTCGTGAACCGGTAGACGAAGAGCGAGCCGCGTTGTTCTCCCGTGTTCTCCGCGTAGATGAAGTCCTGGATCGTGCTCGTGAAGCCGACCAACTCCGCCCGGAGTCGGGGACGACTGACCCGAAGGAAGAGATCGGCCCCGAGTCCCGTCTCGACGTCCAGCTCAGGGTTGCCGACTTCGAAGGTGTACGTGGCCAGGTGCGGCCCCAGCGAGAAGAGCTGCTCCGCGGACGGCGTCCGAGTGCTTCGGGCCACGCTCGCACCCAGGCGGATGTCCGGAGCCACCTCGTAGAGTCCGGCCAACGAGGCCGCGAGCGCCGTGAAGGTGCGACGCCGCGCCTCCACGCCGCGGACCGTGATCGGGATCTGGGGATCCACGACTCTGCGGTCGAGCCGCAGTCCGCCTTGAATGGCGAACCGGCCGGCTCGCCACTCCTCGACCCCGAACGCCGACAGGGTCGTCGCACGCGAGTCGACCTCGTCACGCCCGTTGTCGGACGAGTAGTTCTCCAGATCCGCACGCACGCCCACGCCCCCCGACGCGAACGGGCCGGCCTCCTCGTGGTGGGCTTCCACTTCGAGGTAGTAGGTCGCCCGGTCGAACTCCGTAGCTACCGCGCCGGAAGCCTCGATCTCGCGGTGGTCGTACGTCGTGTGGCCACCCTCGACCTCGAGATGCTCGAAGGGGCCGAACGAGGTCTCACGCTCGCCGCTCCCCCGTACCGAAAGCCGGTTCAGATCGATGTCCACGCCCAACGGATGACCCGAGACGGAATCGGGCGCGATTCCGTAGTTGGAGTCGTATACGCGAACCCCCACCCCTCCGAAGCCGTCCTCGGCCACATGCGAGATCGCCGCTGCAGCCGACCAGGTTCGAAGGTCCGAATTGAAGAGGTCCCCTTCGGGCGTCCGCATGTCGCCCGCGTTTCTCCCGTTTGCCTCTCCTCGCGCTACGAACCGACCGAGGGGTACCTCGAGCTTCCCCGAACCGGAAACGCCCCGGTACACCGACTGTCCCTGGACGAGTATCGCCCCGCTCGGACCCACGGGAGCGAAGCGTGGGATCTCGTCACGAACGACATTGACGACCCCGCCCAGAGCGTTGCTGCCGTAGAAGAGCGCCGCGGGGCCGCGGATGACCTCGATTTGTTCCGCCGAGCTGCCTTCGACGGCCACCGCGTGATCGGCTGACGTCGAGGAGACGTCACCGATTCCCTGGCCGTCCTCGAGCATGAGGATCCGATCGCCGGCGAACCCGCGAATCACCGGTCGCGCGGGCGCGGGGCCCATCGAAGCCACGGCCACACCGGGCTCGCCCGCCAGAGTCTCCGCGATCGTCGGACCGCGGCTCCGCTCGAGGTCGCGGCCTCCGAGCGCCTGGACCGGTCGGAGCGCTTCCGCTCCGGTTCGAGGATCCAGTGTCGCCGTCACGACGATGGGATCCACCAAGATCGCGCTCACCTCGAGTCGGATCACGAGATCGACATCGCCGCTTTGCGGTACTTCGACCGTCTGCCTGAAGACCTCGTAGCCCAGTCTCCGCACTTCGATCGAGCGCCCCCCCGCGGGCACGCCGGCGACGACGAACCGGCCGTTCGGGTCGGTCACGATGTCCGCGCCGACGCCCTCCACGGAGACCGTGGCCCCGGACACGGGGGATCCGGCTTCGGCCGTCAGCACCGTCCCCAGGATGCGCGCAGTCGTGGTCTGCGCGACCGCACGCGTGGGCAGAACGCCGACGATCGCGAGTCCGGCTACCGCGAGACCGGCGAGTACGGATCTGTTGTGGGTGCTACGGGACGAACGCATGGACACCGAATTCGAACGGGAGACCGATCCGCCACCTCCCCTCCGATCTGGAGGTCCCTCGGCGGCGGGTCAGCCGTCGGGGACAGCCACTTCGTCAGATGGACGTGAGGCGACCTGTGGACGCTGCGGATCCGATGATCGCGGGGGGGCCACGCGGAAAATCGCTCGGGTGGGCATCGCGCTGAAACGGTGGTTCGCTTGGAGCCTCGATCTCGGCAAACGCGACGGAAGGAGCGATCGGGGATATGCCGCTCGGCGGCTCCCCACCGAACGCAGGATTCGACGCGACGATCCGACAGACGAGACACGCGGTCGGATCCGCTGTCCCCCCGTGATCCGACTCGGACCGCGCGTCCGAGAACGCATGTGCGACGGGCGTTCCGACGAGCCAGAGGACGCCGAACAGGGTGACGACGCGCCTGGTCAGCAGACGCATGGGCTCGAAGATGCCCTCAGAGAGCTCTGTTCCACGGACCAGAGTCACCCGACTCCCCGTTTCTAGACCGAATTTGCCGCTTCTAGAACACGTAACGCTATGACCATGTTCCGCGTGACACAAACCCGGGTGGCGTCGAGTTCGGCCACGCGACGATCCGGTCGGCGACGTGTCGACGCGCGGAGGCGTCGGACCCCGGCGTAGCTATGGCTATGCCTTCGCTCTCGCGCTTCGGCGAGCGGGCGCCTCGCCACCCTCGATGGCCAAGGGACGTTTGGTGCACCACACTAGAACCGGAACGCCTCGTCGGGGGCCACGCGAGCGCCGGCCTGTCCCTCGGACGTGATGACGGTGAGATCGACCCGTTCGACGTCCGGGAGCAGGCGTCCGACCTGGAGCGTGGCCGAGCTCTGCTCGAGCTCCGCCACGCACGTCCACGTGACGGTGAACCGAACCTCGGAGTGGGCGATCCCTTCGTCGTCGTGGTCGTCCGGGTCGTGGTCCCCGTCGGCCTCTCCGCCATGGTCGTGGTCCGACTCGGCGTCGTGGTCGTGGCCCGCTCCATCTTCGGCGGCGGGGGCAGCGGGGTCGGGGGCCTCCAGGATCTCGACCGCTTCCGTCGAGCACTCGAGGGCAGCGGACAGCGAGACCAACGAGCCCGCCTCACCCCGGATCCGCTCGAGCGCCTGCACTACCGTGGAGCGCTCTTCCTCGGACGACGGTGCGTGCTCGAAGCCGAAGACGGCTTCGCCCGGCGCTTCCATATCGAGGGTCAGCCGAGTGCCATCCACGGCCAGGCCCATGCGGACCACGCCGTGCTCGTGCGCACCCTCGACGCCGATGGCCGCGCCCGTGACCCGGGGACCCGGCTCGCCGGTGTCGGATGTCGAACAGCCGGCGACGGCGAGGGACGCGGTGAAAGCCGTTACGGCTCTCGCGAATCGTGCGGTCCCTCGGGCTCCAGAAGGGTTGATCATGGCTCGCTCCGATTTCGGGTCACGCGCTGGAACCTGGGTTGATCCAACCGGTATCAAGGGCTACATCCAACTGAGAACGTATTCCCAAGAAGGCGACGAGTTCCCGCGCTGTCAAAGGTGAACGATGAGCACTGCGAACCTCGGGTCCCGTCTCAAGAGGCCCTTGACCACCCTCCTCATCCTCTTCGGCGCTCTGGTGATCCTGGGCTCGGGTCCGAAATCGGTGGACATGGGATACGCCGCTTCGGTCGAGGAAGGATCCGCGAATTCCGGAGCCGCCGAAGACGTGATCCCGCTCGGGTCCTTCGACGATCCGCCGGAGGTGCTTTGGCGCACGTTGGCCGGTCTCGACTACTCCACGGGTGAGATCGGCGAGGAGCTGGCGCCGTTCGTCGGGAAGACGGTCAAGATCCCCGGCTTCATGGTTCCGCTCGAGGACTGGGCGGAGCAGGTCTCGGAGTTCCTTCTCGTGCCGTACGTAGGGGCGTGCGTCCACACCCCTCCACCGCCGCCGAATCAGCTCGTCTACATCCTGATGGAAGACGCGAAGAAGGTCGCCGTCTCCTTCTGGAGCCCGGTGTGGATCCACGGCACGCTCGAGGTCGAAGAGACGACGAACGTCTACGGGCCCGTGAGCTTCAGGATGGCCGGGACTACGGTCGAGCCCTACGAGTAAGTGACGAACAGCTCGTACTGCATCCACGCCGACGGGCTCCGGTTCGCCTATTCCGGCGGGCCGCCCGTGCTCGACATCGAAGAGCTGGTCGTCGCGTCCGGTGAGCGGGTGTTCCTCTACGGACCTTCCGGAAGCGGTAAGACGACGCTGCTCGGGCTCGTGGCGGGCGTCCTGTCTCCACCGCCCGGCACACTCCACGTGCTGGGCCACGATGTCGGCGCGCTTTCCTCGTCGGCGAGGGATCGGCTGCGGGCCGCCCACATCGGGTACGTCTTCCAGATGTTCAACCTGATCCCCTATCTCGACGTGCGCGACAACATCGCGCTCCCGGTTCGGATCACCACCGAACGACGGCGGCGGGTCGACGGCCCCGTAGACCAGGCGGTCGTGGCCGCGGCCGCCCAGTTGGGCATCGAGGAGCTGCTCGACGAGAAAGTCACGCGACTCAGCGTAGGCCAGCAGCAGCGTGTGGCGGCCGCCCGCGCGCTGCTCGGTGCCCCCGAGCTGATCATCGCGGACGAACCCACCTCGGCACTCGATACGGACCGGAGGCACGCGTTCTTGGAGCTGCTGTTCAAGAGCGTCGAGGAGGCGGGCTCCACGCTCCTCTTCGTCAGCCACGACCTGACGCTTGCCGATCTGTTCGATCGCTCCGTCAGCCTGGCCGAGCTCAACGATCGCGTGAGCGCCTGACGTGCTTCTCCATCTGGCCCGTCGGTCACTCGCGAACCGTCTGCTCACGACGTGTCTGACCGCGCTGTCGATCGCGTTCAGCGTGGCCCTCCTGGTCGGCGTCGAGAACGTTCGCACGGGGATGCGCGAGAGCTTCTCGAACACCGTGAGCGGGACGGACCTGATCGTGGGGTCACGCGGCGGCACGATCCAGCTCCTGCTCTACTCGGTGTTCGGGATGGGATCCCCGGTCGCCAACATCTCGCACGACGAGTGGAAGAAGTGGGACGAGCACCCCGCCGTATCGTGGACGATCCCGTACGCGCTCGGCGACAGCCACCGCGGCTTCCGCGTGATCGGGACCAACGGCTCGTTCTACGAGCGGTATCGATATCGCGGCGGGCAGCCGATCACACTCTCCGAGGGACGCCCGGCGGAGGGCGTGTTCGAGCTCGTGCTGGGGGCCGAGGTGGCGTCGCGGCTCGGATACGGCCTCGGCGACCCCGTTGCGGTGACGCACGGGATGAGCGCCGTGGGCTTGATGAACCACGACGACATGCCCTTCCACGTCGTCGGCATCCTCGCGCGTACGTTCACCCCGGTCGACCGCGCGATCTACGTCACGCTCGAGGGAATATCCGCCATCCACATGGGCTGGGAGTCCGGCGCCCCGCCCATGCCCGGGCAGGAGGTCGGGGCCGACCAAGTCCTGGCCATGGACGAGATCCCGGTGACCCAGATCACGTCCTTCTTCCTCGGCGCCGAGTCCCGAGCCTTCACCCTCCAGCTCCAGCGCGACATCTCCACCAGCGAAGACGAGCCGTTGACGGCGGTGATCCCCGGGCTCGCGCTCGCCGAGATGTGGCGCGGGATCGCGTACGCGGAAGACGGGCTGCGCATCATCTCCATGTTCGTCGTCCTGGTCGGCATCCTCGGGATGTTGGTATCGATCTACACGTCGCTCGAAGCGAGGCGACGAGAGATGGCGATCCTCAGGGCATTGGGGGCCGGTCCGCGACGCATCGTGTCGCTCCTGGTGCTCGAGGCCGGATTGCTCGCCGGCATCGGTGCGCTACTCGGCGTGGCCTTCGTGTACGGTGGGCTCATGCTGGCGCAGCCGTGGCTCGAAGGGCGGTTCGGAATCCTGATCCCCATCCGTGCGCTCGATGGCGTCCAGCTCGCGTACGTGGGAGCCGTCGTCGTCCTCGGTTTCTTGGCCGGGCTCGTACCCGCCGCGAAGGCGTATCGCACGGCGCTTCACGACGGTCTCACGGCCCGTGTCTAGACGCGGCACATCCGTTTCGTCCCGGCGGTGTGCTGGGAGCCCGACGCCCGCACCGTTCGCGGTAGCCGCGCTCCTGTCGAGCTCGGTTGCGCCGGGCCTGGCTCACGGACAAGCGGGCAGCGCCGGGTCGCTCGACATGGCCGAGACGCTGGGCTGGTCGGTCGGGGCGTCTGAAGCTCCCGTCACCGTGGTCGAGTTCACGGATCCGTCCTGTCCGCGTTGCGCGAGCTTCTACGCTGGTACGCGCGCGGCCTTGCGGGAGGAGTTCGTGCCTTCCGACCAGGTGCGTTGGATCACGCTGACGTACGTCTCCGGGGCGTTCAAGAACTCGGAGGTCGTTTCTACCGCCGCGGAATGCGCCGGACGACAAGGCCGATACGAGGCGTTCTTCGAGACGGCGTACCGCGAGCGGGGCGCCTGGATCACGGAAGACGCCCCGGGCATGTGGCGGGAGGTCGAACGCTTCTCGGCCGAGCTCGGCCTCGAGAAGTCCGAGTTCCGCGCGTGCCGGGACGACCCGAGCGTGACCGCCCGGCTCGAGGCCGTGCGGGATCTCGCGCTCAGGACGGGGGTGCGCGGCACGCCGACCTGGTTCGTCGACGGCTTCCTCGTCATGGGAGACCTGCCGCTCGGATACGCACGCGACTTCATCGTGGACCGACTACCGGAATCGGGTGCTGGTCGATGACGACGTCGATGCAACGGGATACCCGCCAACGCCGGGCGATCCGCCGCGCGTTCGAGCGCGCCGCCCGCCCGCTCTCGCCCGACGAAGTGCTCGAGCAGGCCCGGCGCCTCGTCCCTTCGCTGGGCCGAGCCACCGTCTACCGCAACGTGAAGAGCCTGCAGGTGGAGGGTTGGCTATCCGAAGTCGACATCCCCGGCGGAGGTCTACGATACGAGTTGGCGGAGCGCCCCCCCCACCACTACTTCCTGTGTCGTGTTTGCAAGCAGGCGTTCGACGTCCCCGGGTGCCCCGAGTGCGTCGAAACGCTGGGACCCCCGGGGTTCGAGGCCGAGGGCCACGAGGTCACCCTCCACGGTCGCTGCGCCGATTGTGTCTGACTCGGGTTGACAGCTCCAGCCGCCGGGACGTTGATTAGCGCCGATGGGTAGGAGTGTGACGGCACGAACATGGAAGCGGTGGAGCGCCGCTTCGACGTTGGCGCTACAGCTCGGTTGGGTCGGGCTCGTGCCCGTCGTCGAGACGTTGCACGCGCACGACTTCGGCGGTATTGCCGACTCACGCCACGTCGAGCGCCACGACGACGGTGGCGCATCGGGCATCGATTGTCTGTTGCCTCACCTCACCGTGGTGCCCGGCATCCTCGCCGACGACGCTCCGGCGCTGAGCATCGCTCCGCCTCGATCATCCTGCTGCGTTTCGCCCCGGCCGATCGCCCCCGAAACAGACCACCTCGCCGCGCATCCCGCCCGAGCACCACCGACCACCTAGCCCCCCTCTTTGTTCGCCTAAAACGAGCGAGCCTCGCGCTCGCCGATTTCTTTTGCCTTCGCTTCGCACCGTCGCGCCGCGTCCCCGTCGTCCGGTCCCACGGGCTCGCGACCTTCGCGGTCTCGCCGGTCGCGATGTCGTCGAAAGGATTGCACTCAGATGACCGGCCTGACGTCCGTACCAGAAGAACCCCGACCAACCGAGGCGCCTCGGCCAGCGGACACGTATCTGCTCGAGGCGCGCGCGTTGTCCTACCGCTACGGCGACCATGTCGCGCTGGACTCCTTGGATCTTCGTGTCGCTCCCGGTGAGATCTATTGCCTGCTCGGCCCGAACGGCGCGGGTAAAACGACCACGATCAACCTGTTCCTCGGCTTTCTCGAACCCGCTTCCGGAAGCGCGTGGGTGGCGGGGCGCGACGTCGCGACCGCACCGCTCGAAACCAAACAGTACCTCGCCTACATCCCCGAGCAAGTGATGCTGTACCGCAACCTGACGGGGCTCGAGAACCTCGAGTACTTCGCTGCTTTGGCGGGGAAGAGCTCCATCGGCCGAGCTGGTCTTCGCGAGATCCTACAGGACGCCGGCCTACAGCCCGACGCGGTCGACCGTCGAGTGTCGGGGTATTCCAAGGGGATGCGTCAGAAGGTCGGAATCGCGATCGCCATGGCGAAGGAAGCGACCACGCTGCTTCTCGACGAACCTACCTCCGGTCTCGATCCCAAAGCGTCGAACGAGTTCTCCGAGCTGCTCGGCCGAATGCGCGAGCGCGGGGTGGCGGTGCTGATGGCGACCCACGACCTCTTTCGGGCCAAACAGACCGGGACGCGTGTCGGCATCATGCGTCGGGGCCGGCTGGTCGCCGAGCGAGAGACCGCGGAGCTCGCCCACGCGGATCTGGAGCGCGTCTATCTCGAGCACATGGGGAGCGATGGGGGGACGATATGATCCTCCGCACGGCGCGAAAGGAGCTTACGGACACCGTGAGGGACGGACGGTTTCGTTGGGCCGCCCTCCTCGTGGGGGCACTCTTGCTCGTGGCCCTCGGGGCGGGATGGATGCACGTCCAAGAGGCCCGCGCCCAACACGAAACCGCACGGGCCACGGCGCGCGAGCACTGGGACTCCCAGGGGGAGAAGAACCCGCACTCCGCCGCGCACTACGGAATCTACGCCTTCAAGCCGCGACTCCCCCTTTCCTTCGTGGACCAGGGCGTGGATCCGTATACGGGCACGTCGGTTTGGCTCGAGGCGCACCGCCAGAACGACTTCGTGCTGCGAGCGGCTCAAGACGCTTCCGCGGTCCAGCGGTTCGCTTCGATTACCGCGGCCGGGGTTCTACAGCAGCTCATCCCCCTGCTGATCATCCTCCTGTCCTTTGGCGCGCTCGCCTTCGAGCGGGAACAGGGGACGCTTCGGCAGATCCTGGCGCTCGGCGTGCCCCGGAAGCACCTGGCCTGGGGCAAGGCGCTGGGGACGGCCGGCGCGTTGGCACTCCTGCTCGTTCCCGCGGCGGCGCTCGGCGCCGCCGCCGTGGTGGGGGCCGGTGGGGGCGCATCGGGCGCGACCCTGGGCCGGGCCGCCATCCTGACGCTCGCATACTTCGGCTACTTCTCCGTCTGGGTCGCGCTTTCGCTCGCCGTATCGGCGAAAGCCTCTTCGGCCCGCACGGCGCTCGTCGTGCTGCTCGCCGTCTGGTCCGTCAATGGGCTCGTCGCGCCGCGCGTGGCCGTCGATCTCTCCAAGTCGCTCTACCCCACTCCATCGGCGTTCGAGTTCGCCCATACGGTGGAGCGCGAGATGGCGAACGGTGTGGACGACATTCGGCCGCCCGACCGCGAAGCCATCACGGCCAGGCTCCTCGAAGAGCACGGTGTGGAGCGAGTGGATGACCTGCCCGTGAACCCTTCGGGGATCACGCTTCAGGAGAGTGAGGAGTTCGGGAACCGGATCTACGATCGGAACTACGAGGCGCTGTGGGACGCGTTCGAGCGACAGAGTCGTGTACATGACGCGCTCGCCGTGCTGGCGCCGGGACTCGCGGTTCGAGCCCTGTCGATGGGTCTCGCTGGCACCGACGTGGAGCAGCACCGTCACTTCGCATCGGCGGCCGAGGACTATCGCCGAGACTTGATGCGCGCCATGAACATGGATCTGGCCTTGAACTCCCGCGCCGGTGAGACGTACCTGGCCGACGATGAGCTGTGGGAGAGCCAGCCGCCCTTCGACTACGAGGCGCCCTCCCTCGCGTGGGTGCTCGGCAACCGACGCCTCTCGGCCCTCGTGCTCCTGTTTTGGGTCGTTGGAGCTGCTGCGGCGGCCGCCTTCGGGGTACGACGGATGGAGGTGGGTTGAGATGCGTTTCCGACACCACGTGCGACACGAATGGCGGCTGCTGCGCGCGGACCGACTCCTGACCGCGACGCTCGGGCTCTTCGCCGTCCTGTTTCTGTACGCGCTCCTCAACGGCTCCGCGTGGGTACGCTTCCAAGAAGACACGCTCGGTGCGCTCGCCGAGGCGCGTGACGAGCGTGACGCGAGAACGCGAGCCGAGCTCCGCCGCATCGCGAGCGGGGGACAACCGAGCTCCCCGTTCCGCGACCCACGCGCGCCGAATGTCCTCGGGAGTCAACGCAATTCACGGCCGGCCGCGCTGCCACCGGGTCCGCTCGCGACGCTCGCCATCGGCCAGAGCGATCTCCTCCCGTTCTATTACGACGTTTCGATCTACACGAACGACCAGACGTTCCTTCAGAACGGGGAGGTGGAAAACCCGCTGCACCTCCTGGTGGGACGATTCGATCTCGCCTTCGTCCTCGTGTATCTCCTGCCGCTTCTCGTGCTCGCGCTGAGCTACAACGTGTTGTCCGGGGAGCGCGAGCGCGGAACCCTTCCCATGACGCTGGCGCAGCCCGTGTCCGCACGATCCACGCTCGGGGTCAAGCTCGTGTTCCGCGTCATCGTCGTGCTCTTCCTGGCGCTGGGAGTGAGCGTGGTCGGTGGCTTGGCCACCGGCGTGAGGGATGTAGGCCGGCTTGCCCTTTGGTCCACGATCGTGACCTCGTACGCGATCTTCTGGCTCGGGCTCGCGACGTGGGTGAACAGTCGCGGCCGGAGCTCGGCCTGGAATGCCACGGTGCTCGTCGGCGCCTGGCTCCTGCTCGTCGTCGTCTTCCCCGCGGCCGTCAACGTCGCCGCCGGTCTCCTCCACCCACTGCCCTCGAGAGTCGAGATGATCACGGTTCAGCGCGAAGCGTCGAACGAGGCCGTGAACCGCCGAAGCGAGCTTCTCGCCCGCTACCTCGAAGACCACCCGGAGATGTCCGGAGCCGTCGTTTCGGAGGCATCCAGCTCGGCCGCGCTGGCGTGGGCCGCGACCGAAGAAGTGAACCGCCGGCTCGGGGAGGTCGTCGAGCGATACCAGGGACGCCTCGAGGAGCAGCGGCGATTGATCGGGACGTATCGGTACGCGTCTCCCGCGCTGCTCGCACACGACGCCTTGCTCGAGACCGCGGGCACGGGCGATGGCCGGTTCTCTCGCTTCGAAGCTCAGGTACGCGGGTTCGCTCAGGAGCTGAAGGACTTCTTCGTCCCGGCGATCCTCGCGGGCGACCGGATGACGGAGGCCGTCGTAGCCGACATCCCCTCGTTCCGATATCGGGAGGCGGGCTTCCAAACCGTAGTAGGGCGGATCGTGCCGGCCCTCGCCGCTCTGCTGGCCATGACCCTGTTGGTCTCGGTCCCCGGCTGGCGAGCGATGCGTGACGTGCGAGGGACATCGTGAGCTTCGCCGACCTCTTGCGATGTCGTATCCGTATGGCGGGTTCCGGCATCGCCGCCCTGCGGCCGATCGCGGACGGTCTGGGGCTTCTCGCCTCGACGGTCTGTGCCGTGCATTGTCTCCTGCTCCCGACGCTCCTCGTCGCAGGAAGCACTCTTCCGAGCTTCCTGCTCTCCGACGAGTCGTTTCATCGGGCGTTGCTGTGGCTGATCCTCCCGTCCGCGTTGATCGCGTTCGGCCTCGGCTGTTGGCGACACAAGGATCGCGGGGTCCTGGCCCTGGGGACGGCGGGACTGCTCGGCATCGTGCTGTCCGCTGCACTACACGACGTCCTGGGTGAGAGCAACGAGCGGACCGCCACGCTCGCCTCCGCCGCCGTCCTCGTCGCGGCCCACGTGCGCAACTTTCGACGTTGCCGGGCGAGTCGGTGCGATCACGACCCCGACTAGCCCACGCGGATTCACCCCGATCGCAGCGCGCGCCGACCGCGCTTCGGGAGCCCTTCGTGACCCCGCCATCCCCTCCGGCCGTGCTGGCGAAGGGTCGCGAACCTCCACATGATCCGGGGGTTCAGACAGCGGAGGCTCCATGCCACAAGCCCGAGGCGAAGCTCGCCGTCGCACCGTCGAGCTCAGCGACGATGAGCTCGACGCGTACATCGAGGCTCGCCTCAAGCTCCTGGGTGTCGATCTGTCGGTGCTGCCGGAGGAAGACGAGGACGCGCCGGCGGATCAGCGGCGGATCATGGCCTCGGCTCGCCGCTTCCTGCGCTCCACGCCGGGTGCGATCGCCGACTACGCGCTCGATCCGCTCGGTCCACCGCCGACGATCTACCCCTCCGAGGTCCGCGCGTGGAACGATGAGTGAGCTGAATCGTCGTCGCTTTCTCGAGCGAATGACGTCGCTCAGCGCGACGGCGATGGTCGCCCCGGCCGGGCTGGCGGCGACCGCTCCCCGGGCGAGCGCACGGAGCGATGCTCCGACTATCGTGCCTCGGCGGAGCGCCTCGCGGGCCCGGGGTCGGGTGGGGCGGCCGCTCGTCCTTCCCGATATCGAGCGCCGACAGGTGGCGGACCTCACGGAGCTCACGCTCGTCGAGGCCGCCGCCGCACTGCGCGACCGAGAGATCTCCGCCGTCGAGCTGCTGGAGGCCTACCTCGACCGGATCGATCGCTGGGATGAAGCGCACTATCGGGCCTTCAACCTCGTCGCGAGCGCGGAGGCTCGCGAGGCCGCACGGGTCGCCGACGCCGCGCTGGCCGCGCGATCGGGCGCAGGCGATCCGTTGACCGGCATCCCGCTCGCGATCAAGGACAACTACTTCACGGCCGGGGTGCGAACGACGGCGAACTCGTACCTCTACGAGGACTTCGTCCCCGATTTCGACGCCACGAGCTGGGCCCGGCTCCGCGACGCGGGCGCGATTCTGCTGGGCAAGACCCAGATGGGCCCCTTGGCCACGACAGCGGCGTCCACGCCCGATGGCGAGCGTACGACTCGAAACGCCTGGGCACCCTTCTCGGAGGAGGTGAGCCCGGGCGGTTCGTCGAGCGGCTCGGCCACGGCGGTCGCCGGGCGGATGGCGGCTTCGTCCACGGGGACGCAAACCGGTGGCTCGATCACCAACCCCTCTAACGCGCAGGGGCTCACCGGCATCAAGCCGACCATGGGACGCGTGTCGCTCCACGGGATCCTCCCGCTGACGTATACGCGAGATCACCCCGGTCCGCTGGCGCGCGACGCCATCGACGCGGCCGCGATGCTCGCCGTGATGGCCGGCCCCGACCCGGCGGACCCGCGGTCAATGGGCCTCCCGCCCGTCCCAGACTACGTGGCGGCCGTCCGACCGGTGGACCGAGCGGGCCGACCGGCCCTGCGGAGACCGCTGCGCGTCGGCGTGCTGCCCGATTTCCTGCGCGAGCCCGAGCCCCCGGCCACCGAGCCGGAGCAGGACCCGACGCCCGACGCGGACCGGGTGGGGAGCGCACCGCCGCCGCCGGATCGGAGCGAGTCGAGATACCGCCGCGAGCTCACCATCGGCGCGGCGCGGCGAGCGGCCTTACGGACGCTCGAGGAGCTGGGCGCGGAGGTCTTGGAGCTCGGGTTCCCCCGGGATTGGGAGACGCTCACGAGCTTCCACTTCAACAACGTCCGGTTGCCCGAGCGATCCGAGATCTTTCTCGAGCACCTCCGCGATGACGTCCGAAAGTTCGGCGTGTCTCTCTCACCGTGGATCAACGGTCTGCTGCTCCCCGGCGCCGAGTACGTGCGGGGTCAGCGGGGTCGGCTCGTGCTGCTCCGCTCGATCCTCGACGACGTGTTCGGCCGGTGCGACGTCGTCACCCAGACCGCCCCCTTCCCGTTCGACATGGTGGGACTTCCGCTCATCGGGTTCCCGATCGGGTTCGAGACCGAGTCGGCGGGCGTGCCGCGACCGATCGGCGGGATGTTCGGGGCCGAGCCGTACGCCGAGGATCGGCTGCTCGAGCTCGTGGCCGCGTATCAGCGAGTGACCGAGTGGCACCGCCGGCGTCCGGCGGACCCGGACGAGCTGCGCGAAGCATCCGGCTCGTCGTCCGAGCCGGGATCCGGACGCTACGATCTCTTCGATGTGATGGAGCGCGGGGAGTAGGAGGGCGCGACTCGATCAGATCACGTCGTGCGGGACGAAGACGTACGCGGCCACCATCACGACCAGACCCAGGATGAACGCGATCGTGTTGCGCCCGGGCGCCGACGCCTGCCCCTCCGGGAGCAGATCCGCGGCTCCCACGTAGAGAAACGACCCGCCGGCCGCGGCCACGATCGGTCCGAGCACGCCCTCGGAAGCCCCGCGGAACGCCGCGTAGCTGATCAGCACGGCCGCGGGCGTGATGAACGCGAGCGAGGCGCTCACCCGTACCGCCCGACCCCGATCCACGCCGCCGTGATAGAGCACGCCCATCGAGGCGATCCCCACCGGGAGCTTGTGCGCGACGACCAGGGACACGATCACGGCGCCCGTGACGTAGCTGAGCGTAAACCCGGCTCCGACCGCGATCCCCTCGAGCACGGAGTGGATGCCCAGCCCGAGGATCGCCGTCCACCCGAATCCATCGGCGGTGTGCGCGTGGTGGTGCCCGCAGTCCTCCTCCACTCGGGCGTGCGGGTGTGGCAGGAAGTGATTCTCGGACACGTACAGGGCCACGAACGCGACGAGCGCCCACATCATCGCCGTCGTGGGTCCGGTCATCTCCGACGCGTGGGCCAGCAGGTGGAGAAGCGAGCCCGCGACGAGGAGACCGCTGGCGAAGGTGATGAGCTCGGCGGTGTGTCGGCGCGCCCACTCCTCGTGACGCCACATGAGCCACACGCCGATGAGACCCGCGAGACCCGCGATGAGCGCGAAGGCGGTCACCGACAGCCAGCCTACGGTCGCCGGATCGTTCATGGTCTCGGGTGGCGGGCGAGCGAGGCCGCGCGGCTCGGAGATGCGCCGAGGCGGCGGGCGCGCCGCCCCGGCCGGGTCGAGAGTTCTACCAAGCGATGCCGTAGTCGTCGCCGTGATGACTCGACCCTCCCCAGAACGCACCGTTCTCCCAGTCGAAGAAGATGGCGTTGATCGGGCCGGAGGTACGCTCGCTGAAGGTGAGATCGTACCCCATGCTCGCGAGCGCCGAACGCACCCACGGCGGGGTCGCGTCCTGAAGCAGCATCCGTCCGGGTCGGCTCTCGTGCTGACCGAACGAGCCGCGCATCTGGAAGCTGTTCATGTTGGGGGCCTCGACCGCCTGCTGAACGTTCATGTCCCATTCCACCATGTTCAGGAAGAACTGGAGGAGGTTCTGGTCCTGACCGTCCCCGCCTTGGACGGCGAAGGACAGGAACGGGCGTCCGTCCTTGAGCGCCATGCCCGGCGTGAGCGTGGCCCGCGGCCGCTTGCCGGGCTCGATCACGTTGTACGGGTTGTCCGCCTCATCGGTAACGAAGCTCTGGGCGCGTTGTGAGAGCCCGATCCCGGTCTCACCCGCGATCACGGCGGGGATCCAACCGCCGGACGGCGTGATCGAGACGACCCACCCTTCGGCGTCCGCCGCCTGGATCGAGGTCGTCCCCATGTAGAAGTCTTCGTCGAGCGCGGCGTGCTGCTCGTCGGCGAGCCGACGGACGCCCGCCCCCTCGACGCGCCCCTGGGGCTCGAGCAGCATCTCGTCCTGCTCCGTGGTGACAGCGTCCTTCTGACCCCAGCGCTCGAGCAGGTGCGTGAACGGGTTCTCCCCACCCTGGAACGGATAGGGGTCGCCCGGACCGGCGTTCGGATCGTTCCGCTCCCAGTTCACTTCGGCCAGCCGTGCCGCCGCGTACTCGTCCGAAAGCAGACCGTCCACCGGCTCCTCCGGTGGATAGTACGGATCGCCGTAGTAGAAGTCGCGGTCCGCGAACGACAGGTTCATGACCTGATAGAGCGCGTGGAGATAGTTCGCGCTGTTGTAGCCCATGGCCTGGAGATCGAGCTGCTCGAGCATGTTGAGCGCTTGGAGCATCACCGGCCCCTGCACCCACGTCGTCAGCTTGTAGACGTCGATCCCCTTGTAGTTGACGGCGACCGGCTCCTCGAGGTGCGGGACCCAGCCTGCGAGATCCTCGAGCGTGATGAGGGCGCCCGCCTCCTGCGCACCGCGCACGAATGCCTGACCGAGCTCTCCGCCGTGGTAGAAGTCGGCGTATGCCGCGTGGATCGCCTCCTCCCGGCTCTTGCCCTCGGCCAGCGCCGCGGCCTCGACCGCGACCAACCGCTCGAGGCTGCGCTTGAGATCGGGCTGTCGGAAGATCTCGCCCTCGCGCGGACCCGGGCTCTCCGCGTCTTCGGGGTTCGTGAAGTAGACCGCGCGCGACGAGGGCCACTGCGCGATCTCGTCGGCCGTGCTCCGGATCCGACGCACCGCGTCCGCCTCGATCGGATAGCCCTCGGCCATCTCGATCGCGGGTTGAAGCACGTCCGCCAGGCTGAGCGTCCCCCACTCGCCGAGCATCCGCATGAGTCCTCCGGGGGTCCCCGGTGTCACTGCGGCGAGCGGGCCGAACTCCGGCGGATAGTCGTGACCCAGCTCACGGTAGTAGTCGGCGGTCGCGCCGGTCGGGGCGACGCCGAGCGCGTTGAGCCCGATGACCCGGCCCTCGCGCGGGTTGTAGATGAGTGCCTGGGTCTCGCCCCCCCACGAGAGCACGTCCCACATCGTGGAGGTCGCGGCGAGCATGGCGGCGGCCGCGTCGACCGCGTTCCCGCCCTGGTGGAACATGCGCGCGCCGGCGGTGGCGCCGAGCGGCTTGCCGGTGATCGCCATCCAGTGCCGTCCGTGCAGGACCGGTTTGGCGGTGCGCTGGGCTTCGGCGACGGGAGGCAGCAGAACCAGCAGCAAGGCCGCCAGCGATACACGCGGAGCCAGGGATCCGCGGCGGAAACGGGAGCCGGAGCGG
>JAKSCH010000457.1 GCA_022360695.1 Gemmatimonadota bacterium | reverse complement strand
TCGTGCGGTGAGGTCGGCGAGGCGTTCCAGTTCACGAGCTACTGCAACCCCGATCTGGAACCGACCCTCGAGGCGATCCCGGTCGCGACGAGTCGCGCCGAGCAGGCGACCCTGATTCGCGAGTACGCGGGAGCGATCGCGGCCGACCAACCGTTCAGCTTCCTCTACTCGACGCGCGATGCGACGGCCCTACGGAGAGAGCTCAAGGGCGTGAACCCCGGGATTCGCGGAGATCTCCACGACGTCCGCACCTGGTGGCTCCACCCCGCGGCCCGCGTAGAGTCGGGCTAGAAAGGGCCCGCCGCTGGCGCGCTACGCGGTTCGCCGGCTTCTCGGAGCGATCCCCCTCCTCTGGGGGGTCGTGACGCTCCTCTTCGTCCTGCTCCACGCGGCGCCGGGCGATCCGATGGCCGTCTTCTTCAACCCCAACGTGAGCCCGGACGCGTTGGAGCAGATGCGCCGGAACTTCGGGTTGGATCGGCCGTTGATCGAGCAATACGGGCGCTGGCTGGCCAACTTCGCTACCGGGGACTTCGGGTTCAGCTACAGCCGGCTCCGTCCGGTCCGCGACGTCCTCGCGACCGCGCTTCCCAATACACTGTGGCTCGGTGGAGCGTCGCTGGCGGTGACGTTCGTCGTCGGCTGCGCGGTCGGGATCGGGCAAGCCGTACGTCAGTACTCGAGGCTCGATCACGGACTCACGTTCATCGCCTTGCTGCTGTATTCGATCCCCACGTTCTGGCTCGGCGTCGTGCTCGTGCTCGTCGTCTCCTCCGACGTTTGGCCGACCGCGCTGCGTCTCCCGATCTCCGGTATGCAGAGCCTGGACTACGCCGAGCTCGGCACCCTCGATCGGATCGTCGATCGCGCCCGTCACCTTCTTCTGCCGACCATCGCGCTCGGTCTGTCGTCGGCCGCGGCTGTCGCCCGATACATGCGCGGCGCCATGCTCGAGACGATCGACGAGGACTACATCCGAACCGCGCGCGCGAAGGGGCTGACCGAGCGACGCGTCGTCTGGGCTCACGCGGTCCGCAACGCCCTGCTTCCGGTGATCAGCCTCATCGGGCTGTTTCTCCCCGTCCTGTTCGGGGGTGCGGTCGTGGTCGAGCTCATCTTCTCGTGGCCCGGCATGGGGCGGCTGATCTACGACGCGATCGCGGCGCGCGACTACCCGCTCGTCATGGCCGCGAGCTTCCTGTTCGCCGCGCTCGTGATCGCCGCGAACCTGCTGGCGGACGTGCTCTACGCCTGGGTCGATCCGCGGATCCGGGTCCGATGAAGCGAACGTGGCTGGACTGGGTTCTCCCAGGCGCTCGCGCCGTCGCGGCCGGGCGGCCCGCCGGCGCGAGCGCGCTCGTGTCGTGGCTCGCGCTCTGGATCCTGATCATCGCGCGCCGCGACCGGATCGCGGCGACGGTCGGATCGGCGGACCCCGGCGAGTGGATCGCCGCGCTCACCCTGGGCGTCGGTCTGTGGCTCGCGCATCGCTCGGGGCTCGTCTCCCCGCGCGCACGGGGCGCGAACGATCCGACCGGCGGGGCGCGTACCGCTTGGCGTCGATTCCGGCGCCATCGGCCGGCCATGGTGGGGTTCGCCATCGTGGTCGCGCTGGGAGCGGCGGCGCTCCTCACGCCGTACCTGGCGCCGTACGACCCGGCGCAGCAAGGGGAAGACCTCGCCGCGACGCGGTTTCAGCCGCCGTCGCTCGCGCATCCGATGGGCACCGACCACTTCGGTCGTGATGTGTTGAGCCGGGTGCTGTACGGGGGTCGGACGAGCCTCGCGATCGGTATGATGGCGGTCGCGATCGCGATCACGCTCGGGACACTGGTCGGTGCCGTAGCCGGTTACCGACGCGGCTGGATCGAGACGGTTTCGATGCGGAGCGTCGATCTCCTGTTGAGCTTTCCGCGGCTGGTGCTGCTCATCACCATCGTCGCGTTCGTCCGCCCTTCGGTCGTCGTCATCACGCTCGTGCTGGGGCTCACGGGGTGGATGGCCACTTCGCGGCTCGTGCGCGGCGAGGTCCTGTCGCTCCGCGAGCGCGATTTCATCCAGGCGGCGCGGGCGCTCGGGTTCGGCGGACCGCGCATCGTCCTGCGTCACGTCATCCCCAACGTCGCCAGCCCGGTCATCGTCGCGGCCACGCTCGGGATCGGTAACACGATCCTCGTCGAGGCGTCGCTCAGCTTTCTCGGGCTCGGAGTGCAGCCCCCCGCTCCCAGCTGGGGAGAGATGGTGGCGCGCGGTCGCGACGTGATGCTCGACGCGCCATGGATCGCGTTATTCCCCGGGCTGGCGATCGTGCTCACCGTCATGAGCTTCAACCTGATCGGAGACGGTCTCCGAGACGCGCTCGATCCAGGAGCGGCGGGTCGCGGCCAGCTGCACGCCGAGGGGGGTGGATCGTGACCGACGACCGAGCCCGCCGGCACGACACCGCCGACGGAACGCTGCTTCGAGTTCGCGATCTCACGATCCGCTTCGACGTCTCCAGAGACGATGCACCGAGACCCGTCGTGGACGAGGTCTCCTTCGACCTCTCGGCGGGAGAGACGCTCGGCTTGGTCGGGGAGTCCGGGAGTGGCAAGTCCCTCACCGCGTTGTCCATCGCCCGCCTGGTCGAAGAGCCACCCGCGCGCACCGAGCCGGGCTCGAGCATCGTCTTCGCCGGGGAGGAGCTCGTCGGGGCGACTGCGGAGCGGATGAGGGATATCCGGGGAGCGGAGATCGGGTTCGTATTCCAGGAGCCGATGACATCGCTGAACCCGGTCATGCGTGTGGGCGATCAGGTCGGCGAATCCCTGCGCGCGCGGGGCGCGAGCCGGGGAGAGACGCGAGAGCGCGCACTCGAGCTCTTACGCAGGGTCGAGCTCCCCGACCCCGAGCGGGCGTCGCGAGCGTACCCACACGAGCTGTCCGGTGGCATGCGCCAACGCGCCATGATCGCGATGGCGGTCGCGTGCGAGCCGACGTTGCTGATCGCCGATGAACCGACGACCGCGCTGGACGTCACGGTCCAAGCACAGATCCTGGACTTGCTCGGCTCGCTCCAGCGCGAGACGGGGCTCGGGCTTCTCCTGATCTCGCACGATCTCGCCGTGGTCTCTCGCGTGGCGGACCGCGTCGCGGTCATGCGCGCCGGTCGCATCGTAGAGACCGGGTCGACCGAAACGGTGTTCCGTCGTCCGGCCCACGCGTACACCCGGGCGCTCCTGCGGGCTGCGCCGTCGCTGGCCCGGTCCGGCGATCGGGGTCGCGTCGAGATCCCGCCGTCCGGGACGGAGCCCGCGGCGGCGGATCGTGCCCGAGATGAGCGGAAGACCCCGGTCGCGCTCGAGGCGCGCGGCGTCTCGAGACGCTACCGGGGGCGCCGGCGACGCTCGGGCTCGATCGCGGCCGTCGAGGATGTGTCGCTCGAGATCGCTCCGGCAGAGACCGTCGGGCTGGTGGGCGAGTCCGGCAGCGGCAAGAGCACGCTCAGCCGTCTCTTGCTCGGTCTCGATCGACCGACCGCTGGCGAGATCCTGTTCGAGGGCCGTTCCCTCACGCGGCTCGGTCGGGATGGCGAGCGTCGCTTCCGTCGATCCGTCCAGATCGTCTTTCAAGACCCGTACGGCTCCCTCAACCCCCGGCTCACGATCGGCGCGGCGCTACGGGAGGTGCTCGCGGTGCACGGGCTCGCCGACGGATCGAGGCGAACGGCCCGCGTCGCCGAGCTGCTCGAGCGCGTGGGGCTCGACCCCGCCATGGAACGGAGGTATCCACACGAGCTCTCCGGCGGAGAGCGACAGCGGATCGGTATCGCGCGCGCGCTCGCGGTCGAGCCGAAGATCTTGATCGCCGACGAGCCCGTCTCGGCGCTCGATGTCTCGGTCCAGGCGAGGATCCTTGAGCTGCTGAAACGGCTCCAGCGCGAGCTCGGGTTGGGCTATCTCTTTGTCTCGCACGATCTCGCGGTCGTTCGCGGTATCGCGGACCGCGTGCTCGTCATGCGAGACGGACGCATCGTCGAGGGCGGGCCCGCCGACCGCGTGTACGAAGAACCGGAGCACGAGTACACGAGGTCGTTACTGGCCGCCGTGCCGCGTCTTCCAGCGACCGCTTGACGCTCAAATACGCGACATCTAGCTTGGTCCGCCCTAGTTTCGGGCGGTGCGCCCGTGCGTCCGGACCGATCGCGCGGGCGTCTTGGATGAACCTTACCTGGAGGGCCACTTGATCCTCTCGACACTCTGGTCGCTACAGGAGACCTTGCAGTTGGGCGAAGGGCAGACCCTCAAGCTCGACGAGATCTGGGAGGCCGGGGGATTCATGATGTGGCCGTTGGGTACGGCGCTCGGGATCGGTATCCTGATCATCATCTGGAAGACGATCGATCTTCAGGGCAAAGCGGCGAAGAACAAGAAGCTCCTCCGCGACGTCGACGAGATGATCGCCCAGGGCCGCCTCGACGAAGCGCTCGCCATCTGCAACGACTCCGGCGCCCCCGCCGCCAACGTGCTCAAGGCCGGTCTTTCGCGGCACGAAGAGGGCACCGAGCGCGCCATGCAGGCGATCGAGAACGCGGGCGCCATCGAGGTCGCGGGTCTCGAGAAGGGGCTGGTCTGGTTGGCCACGCTCTCGAACGTCGCGCCGCTGCTCGGCTTCCTCGGGACGGTGATCGGGATGATCATGGCCTTCCAGGCGATCGAGATCGCCGGTGAGGTGGAGGCCACGCTCGTCGCCGGCGGCATCAAGGTCGCGCTCATCACGACGGCGGCCGGTCTCACGATCGCGATCCCGATCAACATCTTCCACAACTACTTCGTCACGAAGATCGACCGTCTCGTGATCGACATGGAAGAGAGCGCGCAGCGCCTGATCGACGCGTTGCACGAGCGCGAGGCTCGGCAGAGCGCCGCCAGCTAGAAGGCGCCGCGCGGTCGGCCGCGCGAAACTCGGTACCACGGGGACGGCCCGCTTTCGAGCGGGCCGTTTTTGTTGGTGCCACCATCGGACCGCGCCTCGGGGGGTGGGAGACGGTCCTCTCACGTGGGCTTCGACATCGCCCGGCGGGGGTGGGGGCCCCTACCGCTGGCTACGAGGCGGGCGATCTAGGCGCCCACGTGAGAGGACCGTCCCCCACCCTGATGACCGGCCGGGGAGGCTCCAGCTCCACGATCGACGGACCGGGCGCCTGCCGGGTGGGGGGGATGCCGGGGCAACGAGGAGAGTGGGAGGGGGGTCAGCGGGGGGCGGCGCTCGTTCGTAAGGGAGATGTGTCGGAACACTCGAGCGGCCACGGGCGGCGGCGCGGCCGGACGACACCCCGACCGCACGAACGGGCGTCGCCCCCCGCCCCGGGGCGGTAGGGGCACCAACAGCCACCATGTGACTGGTGTGACCCGGCAACCGGTCAAGGCCAACGCTCGGCGCGGGCGTTCCGTCTAACTTGCGTATGGATCCCGGGTTCGCCGATTTTTCGACGGTCCCCGCCTCGGTCCGAGGTCGAGGCGGGATCCTCGACACGCGGGAGGATCGTATGACTGGTACCCGTCCGTTCGCAGCGCGCCGTTGGGTCGGCCTCGTCGCTCTCTTCCTTTTCCTCTTGCCGATGGGGTTGGCCGCTCAAGGGGGGCTGGTGGGGACGGTGACCGACGACGCGACCGGCGCGCCTCTCGCGGCGGTGCTCGTCGAGGTGCTGGATGGAAGCGGGGCCGTCGTCGCGAGCGGGATCACGGGTCCCGCGGGTGCCTATAGGATCGGCGATATCGGGGCCGGGACCTACACCGTCCGGTTCACGTCGCCGGGCTGGGGGACGGCCACCCAGACCGGGCAGACCGTGTCGGCGGGTCGGCTCACCTCGCTCAGCGTCACGATGACCGAGCAGAGCTTCAGCCTCAATCCGATCACGATCACGGCCTCCAAGACCGAGGAGAAGACGCTCGACGCCCCGGCCGCGGTGGCGGTCGTACAGACGACCGACATCGACGAGCGGCCGGCCACGTCGATCGCGGATCACGTTCGCGATCAACCCGGCGTCGACGTGATCGACACCGGAGTCCAGAGCAGCTACACGGTCGTCCGCGGGTTCAACAACATCTTCTCCGGCGCGACGCTGACGATGACGGACAACCGCATCGCGCGCGTCCCGTCGCTCCGCGCGAACATCTCGCACTTCAACCCGACGACGAATCTCGATCTCGACAAGATCGAGGTCGTCCTCGGCCCCGGCTCGGCCTTGTACGGTCCGAACGCGGCGAACGGTGTGATCCACAACATCACGAAATCGCCGATCGACTTCCCCGGGGCGAGCTTCTCGGTCGCCGGGGGTCTGCGGCAGCAGGGCGACGGCGACGGCGTCGGCGGGCTCCCCTTCACCGGCGACGACGAAGGCCTGTTCCACGCCGAAGGACGCATCGCCGTGTCGAGCAGCGAGAAGTTCGGGTTCAAGATCTCCGGGCAGTACTTTCAGGGGACCGAGTTCATGTTCGTGGACGCCACCGAGGCGGCCGCACAGCAGGGCGCGACGGCCTGCGAAGCCAGCAACTTCGATCTGACCAGCGAGGCGTGCGCCGCGTTCACCGGCGGGCTCGATCTCACCGACCCGACCGATCAGGCGACGTTCCAGCAGTCGGTGCGAAACGCGGCGCTGGGTCGCGACAACGATCTCGAGCGCTGGTCGCTCGACGCACGCGTGGACATCCGACCGGACCCCGAGACGGCGATCATCCTCGCGGGCGGTCGGAACAACGCGGCCAACTCGGTGGATCTCACCGGTCTCGGCGCGGGTCAGGTCGTCGACTGGGCGTACAACTACCTTCAGGCTCGCCTGACGCACAAAGACCTGTTCGCGCAGGTCTTCTTCAACAAGAGCGACAACGATCAGTCGTTCTTGCTCCGCTCGGGACGTCCGTTGATCGACAAGTCCTCCCTGTTCGTCGCGCAGCTCCAGCATTCGAGTCGCGTGGGCGAGCAGCACCGGTTCATCTACGGAGCCGATCTCCTCCGGACGTCGCCCGACACCGATGGCACGATCAACGGCCAGAACGAGTCGGACGACGATGTCACGGAAGTCGGCGGGTATGCCCAGTGGGAATGGGCGGTGAGCCCCAAGTGGGAGTTCGTCGCGGCGGCGCGTATCGACGACAACTCGCGATTGGAGGACCCGGTGTTCTCCCCGCGCGCGGCCATCGTCTACAAGCCCGATTTGGCAAACAGCCTGCGGGTGACGTTCAACCGAGCGTTCTCCACGCCGACGTCGCTCAACCTGTTCCTGGACATCTCCGGGTTCACGCTTCCGATCCCGGGCTCTCCGTTCACGTATGACATCCGCGCGACGGGGAGCACGGATGTCGGGCACATGTACATGAGGGACGAGAACGGTCCCATGCACATGTCGCCCTTCAACGTCCTCCTCGGCGGAAGCGCGCGGGACTTCCTGCCCACCACGACCGGGCAGTTGTGGAGCACGGCGGTGGCGCTGGTCGGCGCGCAGGATCCGCAGGCCGCGGCGCTGCTCGGACTGATCCCGGCGCCGAGCGACGCGCAGGTCGGGATCCTGCCGCTCCTGCTCGACCCGGGCGTGGCGACCGGTGGCACACCGCCGGCCGGCTGCGTCGCAGCGCCGTTCTGCTCGCTCGTCGACCTCGCGACGCTTCAAGATGTGCCACGACTCAAGCCGACGATCACGAACACGCTCGAGTTGGGATACAAAGGACTCGTGGGCAGCCGAACGCTCATCGGCATCAACGGGTGGTGGAGCCGGATCAACGACTTCACGTCGGCGCTACGGCTGGCTTCCCCCAACCTGTTCCTGAACGGCCAGGAGGTCGGCGCCTATCTCGGCCAAGCCTTCGCCGGGCTCGTCGGCACGGCATTCCCCGACGCGGCCACCGCGCAAGCCACCGCGGCGCAGCTCGCCGGGACGATCGCGCAGATCCCGCTCGGCACCGTGACGCCGGTGAGCGTCGGCGGGACGACGTCGGGGATGGCCTTCGTCTACGAGAACCTCGGAACGGTCGACGTGTTCGGCGCGGAGGTCACGGCGAACTTCGTGCTCAGCGACCGGTTCGAGCTGGCGGCCAACCTCTCGGTCGTGGACAAGAACGAGTTCGAGAGCTCCGGGCCGCGGCCCGAGATCATCCCGCTCAACGCGCCGACCGTGAAGGGGACGGCCGCGCTGACGTATCGGGATGACGAAGCGGGTGTCAACGGCGGCTTGCGGTTCCGCGCGCTGAACGGGTTCCCGGCCAACTCGGGCGTCTATATCGGCGACGTCGAGTCGTACGAGGTGCTCGACGCCGGGTTCGGATTCCGGGTCCCCGGCTGGCAGGACCTGTGGTTCCAATTCGACGTCCAAAACGTGTTCGATACGCAGTACCAGACCTTCGTGGGCGCGCCCGAGCTGGGTCGCATGATTCTCGCGCGCCTGCGGTACGACTATCGTCCTTTCTGATCGGGCCAGGGGGTCCGACCGAAGACGGGTGGCCGCTGGGGAGGCGCTGTTGACGTTCAAATCCGCACCGAGACCGAACGCCGTCCTGGCGCTCGGTGCTCTCGTCATCTCGTCCTCGGGTGGGCCGGCGCCGCTCGCATCGCAGGTCGCCGACACGCTCACGACCGATCCCGGAGTCTCCGACCCATCGGACAACCTCATCGTCGAGGAGTCCCCGATCCTGAGCGAGGCACGCGCGCTGCTCGACGCGCAGATGCCGGTCACCGCCGCGGCGCTGCTCGCTCGCTCGTTGTCGACCGGCGCGGTCGAGGGCGACCAGGCCGTGTTGCTGGCGGCTCGGGCCTACGCGGACCAGCGCTCCTGGGCGTCGACGCGGCGTCTCCTCGCGGGACGCGCCTTCGGGTCGCCCGAGCGAGCGCGCTCGGCTCGGCTGCTCCTGGCGCGGGCGTACGCCGGGCTCGACAGTACGGCCCGCGCGATCGACTTGTATGAGCGCGTCATCGAGGAGGCCGATGACGCGCCTCCCTTGTCCGCCCGCGTCGAGCTCGCCGAAGCGTACGGCCGGCTCGATCGGTGGGCGGCCGCCGCGCGTCAGCTCCGGTTGGCCGGGAGCGAACACCCCGATTTCTCGCGCTGGCTCGATCTCAGCCGCTTGTCCGCGTTGGCGGAGGCCGCGGACACGGCCGCCTTCGCGCTGGCCGACTCGCTCGACCGATCGGGCCGCGTGCCCGCCGACTCGGCGCTTCTCCCCGCGGCGCGGCTCGCGTTTGCCGTAGGCGCGCCCGAGCGCGGGACGCAGCTCGCCCGGCTCGCCGAGCAAGACGTGTGGGAGATCCTGGCCGCGCGCCACATCGGTCCGCACCTGCTCGCGACCGGCGACACGACCGGCGCGGCGGCCGCGTTTCGTTCCGCGCTCGAGTCGAACCGGGCGACGTCGGAGACGGGTCCTCAGTTGCTCACGCTCGATCGTTCCTGGCGGACGCTGCGATCGGTCGCACGATCCGATCTCCGCGCGGGGCGTAGCCGCCGCGCGCGCGGATATCTGGAAGAGGCGCTCGAGCTCGCGCCCGAGGGCGAAGAGCGCGAGCTGACCGAAGCCCTCGCCGAGGCGCACATGAACCTCGGCGCACCGACCCGAGCCGCCGCGCTCCTCGAGCCCTGGACCGACCCCACCTCGACCCGCACCGCACCCGCATCGATGTGGGTCCTCGCCTCGCGCGTCTTCACGGCGTTGGGGCGCTCCGACGCCGCGACCCGCGCCTCCGAGCGCGCCGCCGGCGCTTCGGGCCGCTCGGCGGCGCTGGCGGCGTATCTGGTCGCCGACGCCCACCACGACGCGGGACGCCCGACCGAGGCGGCCGAGGCCTTCGAGCACGCGTACCGGAGCTTCCCCGGATCGAGCTACGGCTCTCGCTCGCTCGAGCGGCTGGCGATGCTCGCGTTCCACGAGGCTCGCTACGACGACGCGCAGGCGCTCCTACAGGAGTACCGCGATCGTTACCCGGACGGCGGGTGGGCGCTCGGTGCCCTCTACTGGACGGGCAAGACGATGGAGGCACGGGGTGACACCGCCGGCGCGCACGCCATCTACCTCGAGACGTTGAGGCGCGACCCGTTCGACTACTACGCGATCCTCTCCGCGGCCCGCACGTCGCGCGACCGCTGGGCCGCGCTCACGCTGGGCGACGACGCACCGCTACCGGAGCTGCACCCGATCCACGCCGACGCCCTCGAGCGGATGAACCGTCTCCGCGACCTCGGCTGGGTCGGACGGGCGCGCTACGAGTACCGCGAGGCGCGCGATCGGGGACCGTCGGGCTCCGCGGCGGTGCTCGCCTTCGCGCACGCACTGAACGAGAGCGGTTGGACGCAGGAGGGGATCCGGCAGGGCTGGCGCGCCAAGTCCGGTCGCGTCGGGTGGACGCGCTCGCTTCTCCGCGCGATCTATCCGCTCCCGTTTCGCCGAGCGCTCCTCGAGGCGGCCCGGGCGAGGGACCTGCCCGCGCACTTCGTAGCGGGCCTGTCTCGTCGCGAGTCGATGTTCGATCCGGAGATCCGCTCGGTAGCGAACGCCATCGGGTTGATGCAGGTCCTCCCCGAAACCGCGCGCGACGTGTCGACTCGCGCGGGTCTTCCGGAATACCGCCGTGCTCAGTTGACCGTCCCCGAAGTCAACCTGCTGCTGGGCACGCAGTACCTCGCCGACGTGCTCGGTCGCTTCGGCGGCGTACCCGCGGCCGGGATGATCTCGTACAACGCGGGACCTCACCGATTCACGCGGTGGCGCGACTTCCCCGAGTTCGAGGACGCCGAGCAACTCGTCGAGCGGATCCCGTTCCGCGAGACGCGCGAGTACGTTCGAGCCGTAACGGAGCTCACCGAGATCTATCGGTTTTTGTACCCCGACCTGGAGCCGCTCACGCCTTGAAAAGACCCGTGTTGACGGTTCCGAACGTCGCACATAGCATAGGTGCGTCTCACGCCCGGCGGGCCCCAAAACGTGTATCGCACGTGCCTTCGCCGGTCCATCCGTCACAGTTGCGCGCAGGGAGGTTCGCAGGATGCCATCAGGCAAAGTGAAGTGGTTCAACGACTCGAAAGGCTATGGCTTCATCGAGCAGCCGGACGGCGGCGACGACGTCTTCGTCCACTACTCGTCCATCGAGATGGACGGGTACAAGACCCTCGCCGAGGGCATGGACGTGGACTACGAGTTCACGCAGGGCGACAAGGGCTTGCACGCGACCAAGGTGACGCGCGCTACCGTCTGACGTCCTAGAACCGCGACGCTTGTGGGCGCCCCGTCTCCCTGGACGGGGCGCCTTTTTTGTGGGTCCTGGCCGCGGACCCGTCCCGTTCCTACATGTAGTGTCCATGCCGAAAGACGCTCGCCCCTCGCTCTTCCTGCTCGACGGCTACGCGCTCATCTACCGCGCGTTCTTCGCCATGATCAGTCGTCCGCTCACCACGTCGAGCGGTGAGAACACATCGGCGCCCTACGGTATCGCGCGGTTTCTGATGCGGTTGGTCGAGGACCACGCGCCCGAGTACCTGGGGGTCGTGTTCGACGCCGGCGACAGCTTTCGCGCTGAGCTCTTCTCCGAATACAAGGCCACCCGCGAGAAGATGCCCGACGAGCTGGCGGCCTCGCTCCCGAGATGTCGAGAGGTGTTCGCCGCGTTCCGGGTGCCGGTCGTCGAGGCCGAGGGTTGGGAAGCCGACGACGTGATCGGCACCCTCGCGCGGCAGGCGGCCGATGCAGGTCTCCGTACCGTCATCGTCTCGGGCGACAAGGACTTCCACCAACTCATCGACGAGCACACGGTGCTCCTCAACCCGGGACGCGGCGGACCGGCCGGGGTCGAGCAGGAATGGGTGACCCAAGAGAACGCGGAGGAGCGATTCGGCGTACCGCCCGAGCGCGTCACCGATTTTCTCGCATTGCTCGGCGACTCGTCGGACAACGTGCCCGGCGTGCCCGGGATCGGGAAGAAGACCGCTCCGACGCTGCTCGAGGAGTTCGGCGATCTCGACGCCTTGCTCGATCGCGCCGAGGAGGTGACCCCGACGCGGGCGCGAAACGCGCTGCTCCAGGGCGCGGACTCGGCGCGTCTCTCGAAGGAGCTCGTGACGATCCGCACCGACGCGCCGGCGACGCTCGATCTCGCGCAGCTCGCGGCCGAGCCGGTCGATTACGAAAAGGCAGCGGACGTCTTCCGGACGCTCGAGTTCCACAACTTGCTCCGTGAGCTCGAGGCTCCGGCTTCTCCACTCGAGCGCTTCGCCCCCGAGCTCGAGCTGGTCGACACGACCGACGCGCTGGCGCGTTGGGTGTCGCGGCTCGAGAAGGCAGAGCGAGTCGGCGTCTTCGCGGTCGGCTCCGGCGGCGCGCCGCTGGACGCCGAGCTCGTCGGGCTCGCGCTCGCCGCCGATGCGGACCACGCCGCGTATCTTCCCCTCGGTCACCGCGCGCCGGAAGTGTCGCGTGACGCGCACGGCAACCCGACCTTCGCGTTCGATCCCATCGACGCGGACAACCTTCCCGCGCTCGCGGACCCGGGCGCCGACCCGAGCATCGCCGCGCTCCGAGCGCTGCTGGCCTCGGAAGCGCCGAAGGTCGGTCACGATCTCAAGTACACGCTCCAGATGCTCCACGGCCACGGGGTCGACCTCGGCGGGATCGGGCCCGGCGACGGATTCGACACCGAGATCGCGTCGTACTGTCTCGATCCCGCTCGACGCGATCGATCGTTGACCACGCTCGGCCCGGATCGCCTGGGCGCGGAGCTGGCCGACGCCGAGGAGGTCGTGGGGAGCGGCCGCTCGCGGATCCCCTGGCCCGAGGTCGAGCCCGAAGAGATGATGAAATGGGCCGCCCCGCGCGCCGCCGCGGCGCTCCGACTCTCCGACATCGATGCGGAGGAGCTGGGTCGCGTCGGGATGACGCGGTTGTTCGAGGAGGTGGAGACGCCGCTCGTGCCCGTGCTCGCGACGATGGAGCGCGTCGGCATCGCGATCGACCCCGCGTTCTTCGCAGAGCTGGGGACGCGTCTCCGGAGCGACATCCGGGCCGTCCGCGACGAGCTCCACAAGATCGCCGGCGAGGAGGTGAACCTCCGCTCGGTGCCGCAGATGCGGGAGCTGTTGTTCGGGAAGCTCGAGCTCCCGGTGCTCAAGAAGACCAAGACGGGCCCCTCGACCGACGAGACCGTGCTCGAGCAACTCGCGGCGATGGGCCACGCGGTACCGCGTCTCATCCTCGAGCACCGCGAGCTCGACAAGCTCGACGGCACGTACGTCAGCGTCCTCCCGACGCTCGCCGATGCAGACCACCGAGTGCACACCCGATTCCACCAGACCCGCGCCGCGACCGGGCGCCTCTCTTCATCCGGTCCGAACCTCCAGAACATCCCGATTCGGCGCGAGCTGGGTCGTGAGATCCGGAAGGGCTTCGTCGCCGCGCCCGGGTTCGCGCTCGTCGGTGCCGACTACTCACAGGTCGAGCTCCGCGTGATGGCGCACCTGTCGGGCGACGAGGCGTTCGTGGACGCGTTCCGCGGAGACCGGGACATCCACCGCGAGACGGCCGCGCGGATCTTCGGGGTCGACGCGGACGCCGTCACGC
This sequence comes from Gemmatimonadota bacterium, assembly GCA_022360695.1. Taxonomy (GTDB): domain Bacteria; phylum Gemmatimonadota; class Gemmatimonadetes; order Palauibacterales; family Palauibacteraceae; genus Palauibacter. Next base: position 10,408 of record JAKSCH010000457.1, on the reverse strand, counting down.
CCGCGATGCGAGAGCAGGCGAAGACCATCAACTTCGCGACCATATACGGGCAAGGACCGATCGCGCTCGCGCAGCAGCTCGGGATCTCACGCGACCAGGCACGCGAGTTCATCGACGGGTACTTCGACCGGTTCTCAGGCGTCGCGTCCTATCTCGAGGAGATGAAGGAGATGGCCCGGAGCCAGGGGTACGTCGAGACGCTGATCGGGCGGCGGCGCTACATCCCCGAGATCCGCTCGAAGAACCCCGGCATCCGCGGTTACGGGGAACGAACCGCGACGAATTCCCCCATCCAGGGCACGGCCGCCGACGTGATCAAGCTCTCGATGATCCGACTCCACGATCGGCTCGCCGACTCCGAAGCACGGATGCTTCTACAAGTGCACGACGAGCTGCTGTTCGAGGCGCCGGATGGAGACGCGGAGTCGATCGCCACCCTCGTGAGCGAGGAGATGGAGAACGCGATCGATCTCGATGTCCCTCTCAAGGTCGACCTCGGGATGGGCCGCACCTGGTACGACTGCAAGTTCGGGAAGGACTAGCGCGCGCGCCTCGTCGTCTCTCGACCGCCCGCATCAACGCGGGCGGATCACGCCCGTCATGCTCGGGTGGTACGCGCAGAAGAACGTGACCTCGCCGGGCTCGTCCGCGATGAAGCGGGTCTCGGCACCCCGAGACAGGCTGCCCGAGTCGAACCGTTCGCGAGCGCGATCCGGGGCTTCGTCCGATTCCGTCACCGTATGCGGCACCAGGTCGTGGTTGGTGAACACCACGGTGTCGCCGACCGCGATATCGAGCGCGGCCGGAGCGAACGCCAGGCCTCGTATCTCGACCGCGTGGGTGCGCGGGCCGGTCCCCCGGCCCGCGCCCACAGCACCGAACGCGAGCACGAGCGACAGCGCGCTCGGTATCGCGAGCGATCTCATCGCCACGACTCCGCCATGGCGGCGAGCTTCTCGGCGTGCTCCTGATGGACCAGGAACACCTCCAGCGCCGCCTCGAACGCGGCCTTGACCTCCGCGTTCTCGATATTCGGGATGAACGCGTCCGCGACCACGCCGTTCACGGTTCGGTGATACGCGGCCTCGTTCTCGGCATATCGTCGGTCGAACGCTCGCCCCTCGAGTGATCTGAGCTCCGCCTCGATCTCCTCCGCCCCGGCCAACAGCTGCCGCGAGAGCGCGTTGTCCTTGGCGGTCACACCGAGCTTGTCGGCGAGCGCCGCCACGCCCTCGTTTACCGCGCTGTGATCTCGGATCATCGTCTCCGCGAACGCGCGGATCTCCGGGTTCGAGGACTTGTCGAGCGCGATACGCGCATACGCGATATCGATGTTGCTCGCGACCACGGCGACATGGGCCATCTCGAGGTCGTCGAGATCGGCCTGTGCGCTTACGCCCGTCGCGCCTACCAGGGCGACGGCGCCGGCGATCGTCGCGATATGAAGCCTGCTCCGTTTCATCTTCGTCTCTCCTGTCACGTCGTGTGTGGGTCATCGATCCGTCGGTCCGCGAAGGAGCACGGCACATCGAGCGGCAGAGTGGACGCTCCACGCATCTCGCGGCTCGTGCCCCGCACCGGCGGGAGTACGCGGTCGATGGTAGTTCGATTACATCGGACGATCCATGTCGATTCGTACGCGATTATTGACATATCGTACGATATGTTGGCTCGATTCAGGTCGATCGGTTATCGTCGGATCATCCGAAGGAGAACGAGTGGACGTATTGAGCGATGTACTCGGCAAGCTCGGAATCGGAGGGAGCCTCTACTTTTCGACCGAGCTCACCGCGCCGTGGGGCATACAGGTCCCACGGTTCGAGAACGTGGCGCGGTTCCACCTCGCGGTCCGGGGAGCGTTCTGGGCGCGCGTGGAAGGAGACGACGTCGCGATCCGCCTCGATCCCGGGGACGTGATCTTCGTACCGGGTGGCCGCGCACACGCGCTGACCGACGCGCCCGAAACGCCCCCCGAGCAGCTCGATCGGGTGTTGGAGGAGACCGGCTATCCGGGTCATGGCGCGCTCGTGTACGGTGGACCCCTCGAGTCGAAACGGGGCGGCGGGGGATTCGACGATGCCGACTCCGCGGACGGCACGACCCGGATTGTGTGCGGGCACCTGTCCTTGGACGCCGATGTCGATCATCCGTTGCTGACCGAGCTGCCGTCCTCGATCGTCTTGCGGTGGGACGACTACGCCGGCTCCTCGGCGATCGATGACGTGTTTCGGTTCATCGTGCGCGAGGTGCAGACGGGGCGAGCGGGCTTCGAATCGGTGGTCAACCGGATGTCCGAGGTCCTGTTCATCGAGGCGGTTCGCTTCTGGGCGGAGCGGGAGCCCGAGGCCGGGTTTCTCTCGGTTCTCGGAGACCCATCGTTGGCCCCCGCGCTCGCGGCGGTCCACGCGGACCCGACGAGGCGCTGGACCGTCGACGAGCTCGCGCGCGTCGCGTCGCTCGGACGCACCGCGTTCTCGGAACGGTTCCGCGCCGGCGTCGGAGAGACGCCGATCCACTACGTGACCCGTTGGCGGATGCAGCTCGCGAAAGAGCGGCTCATCGAGTCGACCCGCTCCGTCGAGTCGATCGGTTACGAGCTCGGATACGACTCGGCGGCGTCGTTCTCCCGGGCGTTCAGGAAGACGGTCGGTCGGAGCCCCGGGGCGTTCCGCCGGAACCGGCGGACGGAATCGGAGGGCAACGATGTACCCTCCGAACAGGTCTAGACCGTAGATTCCGAAAGCTCGCTCGACACGGGCGACCCCGCCGGCCCCACCCTACGACGAGAGGACCCATGTCCGACACCACCCGCCGAGAGTTCGTCAAGACATCCGCGAAGGCCGGAGGCGCGCTCGGCGTCATCGGTGCGTTCGGCCCGCTCGGGTGCGCGGAGGGCACGGGTGGCGACGCGCCGGACGCGAGCGTTTCGGCGACGACCGATGCGTCATCCGCATCGGTCGATCCGAAGCGGATCCTGATCCTCGGCGGCACCCGGTTCATCGGCCCGCACCAGGTCAAGTATGCCGTCGATCGGGGACACGAGGTGTCGATCTTCACGCGCGGCCGCTCCGAGCCGCCGTTCTTCCAGGACTACTTCGAGACGCGCGTCGAGCACCTGATCGGCGACCGCAACGATGACCTGACCGCGCTCGAGACCGGCGAGTGGGATGCGGTGATCGACAACTCCGCGTCCTTCCCCCGCTGGGTCGACATGACGACGAAGCTCCTCGCCGATCGAGCCGAGAAGTACCTCTTCGTCTCATCGGTCTCCGCGTACGCCGACTTCGATCAGGTCGGGATCACAGAGGACTATCCGGTCGGTCGGCTCTCCGCGCCCGATGTCGAGGACATGGCCGAGTACGGCCCCATGAAGGCGAAGTGCGAGCAGAACACGCGCGACGTGTTCGGCGAGAACGCGATCATCGTACGACCGGGCCTCATCATCGGCCCCGGCGACAACACCGACCGCTGGACCTACTGGCCCGTCCGCATCGATCGCGGGGGCGAGGTGCTCGCCCCGAACACGCCGGCCGATCCGGTTCAGAACATCGACGCGCGGGATCTGGCGGAGTGGATCGTCCGGCTCGTCGAAGAGCCCGGGACCGGCGGCACGTACAACGCGACCAGCCCGGTCGGCCCCTTCGGTCAGATGCTGGCGAGCATCCGCGGCGCGATCGGCTCCGACGCCACGTTCACCTGGATCCCGACCGAGTTCATGGAACAGCACCAGGTGGCCCCCTGGATGGGTGTGACGAATTGGGTGCCGCCCGTCGGCGACTTCGCGGGCATGCTCCAGGTCTCGGTGGACGCCGCCGTGTCGCAGGGGCTGACGTTCCGACCGATCGAGGACACCGCGCGTGAAACGCTCGACTGGTGGAAGACGCTGCCAGAGGAGAGGACGACAGAGCCACGCGCGGGGCTGGCCGCCGACCGCGAGGCCGAAGTCCTCGCCGCCTGGCACGCGGCCGGGTAGCCGCCGGTCCCGGAACCCTCCCTGGCCAGGCGTGCCGACCCGGGGCGATCTTTCGTCCACACCGGGTGGCCAAGTGCGCGCGGCGCTTGGCCTCATCGGCCACTGGGGGTCCGTTCTTGAAGAACCTCTTCCGCGAGATCCACCGACGATCGCTCTGGCAGGTGCTCGGCGTCTACGTCGCCGGCGGCTGGGTCGTGCTCCAGATCGTCGACACGCTCGCCGGCGCGCTCAACCTCCCGGAGTGGGCGGACTCGCTCGCGCTGTTCATGCTGATCGTCGGGCTGCCCATCGTCATGGCCACGGCGATTATCCAGGGCGGAGGAGCGCCGGCCGCCGCGGCGACTCCGGAGGCTGTGGGCGACTCGACGGACGCCGGAGATCGCGACGCCGGCGAGGGCCCGACGACCCGCGACTCGGGCGGAGGCTACACGTCCGCTCGCGCCGCGACGTCGGGCGCCGCCGGCTTCTTCACGTGGAGAAACGTCATCGGCGGTGGCGTCGTCGCGCTGGCCGTATGGGGTCTGATCGCGATCGGATGGGTGCTCACGAGCGGCGCCGGTCTCAGCCCCGCAGAGGCGAGCGCCAGCCCGTCCCGGGCGATCCTCCCGCAGGGCGAGGCGCGCCGAAAGTCCGTCGCCGTCCTCCCGTTCGAGAACCAGATCACGGACGCGGCGTACGCGTACTTCGCGGATGGCGTACACGAGAGCGTGCTCACACAGCTCGGGCGCATCGGCGACCTCAGAGTCTTGTCGCGCGATGCGATGATGCGGTACCGGGACTACCGGGAGACGGGTCGCACGCTCCGCGAGATCTCCGATGAGCTGGGTGCCGGCGCCGTGCTCCAGGGGACGGTACGGCGCGCCGCGGACGCGATCCGCGTGACCGTAGAGCTCGTCGATCCACTGACCGACGAGAGCCTATGGCGGCAGCAAATCGAAGGGGGTGCGAGCGAGATCTTCGAAATCGAGACGCGCGTGGCGATCGCGGTCGCGGGGGAGCTCGAGGCGGCGCTCAGTCCAGGAGAGGCCGAGGCCCTCACGCGGCCACAGACCGAGAGCCTGGACGCGCTCGACTTCTATCTGCGCGGCCGTCAGACGGCCAGTCGCCGTCGCGGCGAGGACAACGAGGAAGCGATCCGTCTGTTCCGGTTGGCGATCGAAGCGGATTCCGGCTTCGCGCTCGCCTGGACGGGTCTCGCAGGCGGATACCTGTCGCGAACATCGCTGTACGGGTATCCCCCCGCCTGGGTCGATTCCGCCGATGTCGCGGGTCGCCGCGCGCTCGCCCTGGACTCGATGCTCGCCGAGGGACACCTCTCTTTGGCCTGGACGGCCTTCACGCGCGGACGGTACGAGGAGACCAAGGCGATCGCGACCCGTGTGCTGGACCTGAACCCGAACCTCGTCTCGGCCGCGACGCTCTACGGGTACGCGCACATCTTCACGGGAGACTGGGCGGGTGCGCTTCGGGGCGCGAAGGCCGCCTATCGACTCGACCCGACCAACCCATCGGTCCGCGACGCGCTCATCATCGGCTACCAGGATCTCCGTGAGTTCGACATCGCGGAGCGTTGGCTCGACGAGGCGCTCGAGCGCGATCCACGCTCCCCGCAAGTCCGCAGGATCCAGCAGACGCACGCGATTCAGCGCGGCGAGCCGGAAGAGGCGTACCGGGTGTTCAGACGGTGGATGGAGGAAAGCGGTGAGGACGACGCCTACGTCCTCACGGTCGCCGTCAACGCCGCCCATTACGCCCGCGAGTACGACGACGTGATCGAGCTCAGCGATCGCTTGTTGGCCATCGCCCGCGGGGGCACGCGCGGGGCGAGCTATCAGGACGTGCGCGTCGCACGCGCGTTCGCGATCGGTCAGCGGGGGGAACTCGACACCGAGGCGCTCGAGCTCCTCGCATCCGCCGAGCAGGAGTACTCGATGCCCCTCGATCGCGGAGTGGATGGTTGGTTGTTCCCGCTGTATCTCGCGGAGATCAACATGGCCAGACGCGCGTACGAGGAGGGTCTCGACTGGCTCGCGCAGGCGGTCGACGCCGGGTTCGCGGGCTGGCACCTGCTCGCGCAGGACCCGCTCTTCGACGCCGTCCGGGAGACGCCTCGCTACCGCGAGCTCCAGGCCACGATGCAGGGCCGGCTCGAGGCGCACCGCGAAGCGATCGAGCGGGAAGAGATCGAAGCGGGAGAGCGGTAGCCCGCGTACGGTCCCAATCCCAGGGGGACGGGCAACGCCGTCAGCGCGCGGACGCCCCGGATCGGCCGCGCTCGCCGCTCAGGGCTGAAGCGCGCGAATGACGGCCGCAGCCGCCGCGGCAAGCGCCCAGGCCCCGACGCCCAGGAGGGCCTGCTGCTTCACGTCGAGCTTTCGGATGGCCCAGATCGCGGCCACGATCGCCGCGAGGATCCCGATCATCGACCCACCCAACGCGTCGGCGAGCTGATCCCAGCCCATACCGCCCCCGCCGAACACCCGACCGCCCAGGAAGCCGCCGAGGAACACGCCGAGCCCGACCAGACCGAGTGTGCAGACGATGCCGGCCCCGACCCGCGCGGCTCCGCGCGCCACCTTCGAAGACGACGACTCATCCCCGGCGGGAGCGCCGTCATCTCGGGCGGACCCGCCCGTCGGCTCAGATGACATCGTCCAGCAGGAACAGATCGGTCAGGACCGCGCGGAGGTGTGTCGAGGCGTTGAGGTTGTCGATCAACCCGGAACTGATCGCCTCTTGCGCGAGGACGAGTCGGACGGCGGCTCCGGCCGCCGCCGCATCGCGCGATGTCGTCTCGGTCACCGCCCGATACGCATCGGGGGGCTCGAGCCCCTCGGTCTCGATGATCGAGGCGAGATCGGTCTCGAGCGCGCGCAGCGCCGCGTCGGCGTCGCCGAGAAACTGACGGAGCTGGGCGCCGACCTTGACCGCGGCGTCATCCTCAGCGCCCTGCGCGGCATAGGCGAGGAAGAACTCGTACGCCTTCTCGATCGTCTCGATGTGGGCCGCGAGCTCGGCGCGCGTCAAAGCGCCTCAGGCATGGCTCACGCCGGCGCCACCGCTTCCGGATCCGTCCCGCCTTCGGCCTCGCTCCGAGCCGTCTCGCCCTCGAGCGGCCACAACGCGGGGTCGTAGTGATCCAGGTACTCTTCCTTCGTGATCCAGCCCTTGATCATCGAACGGGTCATCCAGCGCTTCTCGGGTCGGACCGCGAAGTAGATGTGCGCGATCACGAGCGTGATCAGCGCGACCCCGCACAGCCCGTGGAGCACGAACACCAGACCCCACGTCGAGTCGGACAGGAAATAGGGGTTGCTCTGCCAGAACCACGTATCGATGCGGAACATCATCAGAATCCCCGTGATGATCGCACCGAGCGACACGATGGTGGCCGCGCTGTGGTAGGCGCGCTGGTCGAGCGGATACTTGCCGGATCGATCTTCCTTCGCGCGCTCGCGTCGGAAGAACCGCCCGATCGCCTCTTTGGCCTGCCCCAGCTCCGCTCCGCCGATCCACACCGACCGCCAGTTCTTCATGGCCGCGAAGATGTGATAGATGATGAGCAGGGTCAGGACCACGCCCGCGATCCAGTGGATCGTCACCCACGCGAATTGGATCCCGACCAACGGGAAGAACGCCGTCACCAGCAGCGTGAGCATCGAGATGGCCATCAGCCAATGGAACGTCCGTGATGATGCCGAATGGCGCTCGACCTTGTCGGGCACCCGCGCGGGCGGCGCGCCCATCTCCTTCGGCGCGGGTGGCGGTGCCATCACGGCGACGTACAACGCGTGGACCACCACGAAGATGATGCCGGCGAACAACGCGGCCCACAGGAGATCCCAGGCCACCCCGATGAGGATGTTCTGTCCCCACGGGTTGTCGGCCATCCGGAGGAACTCCATCAGGCCGCGTCCCCGCGAACGGCGCGCCGCACGAGATTACGTGCGAGCGGCACCTTGTAGTCGTTGTGGCGGAGAGGTCGGAACCCGCGCGTGGCCAGCGACCCGGCGGCGTCGGCCGCTTCGGCGCCGACGGACATCCCCGTGATCAGGCTCTCGACATCGACGAGCCGCACCGGCACGGGTGACACGCCGTTGATGGCGATGCGCGCGCGCTCGATCCGCCCCCCGGACTCGACGATGGCGGACGCCACGCTGACGAGCGCCCAATCCCACGAACGTCGGTCGCGCACCTTCTCCCAGTAGAAGCGAGCGTTCGCGAAGTCGCCCGGGATCCGGATGTGGGTGAGGAGATCGCCCGGCTCGAGGACGGTCATGCGCTCGATGTCGATGGCGGGGCCTACGAAGAAGTCCTCCGCCTCGTACACCCGCTCTCCCGACGAGCTGCGCACCATCATCTGCGCGCCGAGCGCGATCAACGCGCCCGCGGTGTCGGCCCCGTTGACGGCCACGCACCGGCTCGCCCCCGTGACGCAGTGCTCTCGGTTCATCGAGCGCGGCGTGCCGGCGTAGCAGATGTTCCCGCCGGCGCGGTAACACGGCCAACCGCCGCGGTAGTACCAACAGCGGGTGTCCTGGATCAGGTTGCCACCGAGCGTCCCCTGGTTTCGGATCTGCGGCGTCGCCACCTCGGCGGCGGCCTCCGCGAGCAGCCCGAACCGCGAGCGGACGTCGGCGTTCCGGGCGACCTCGGTCAGCGATGTCGCCGCGCCGATCTCGATCCCATCGCCGCTCGTGCGGATGCCCTTCAGCTCTTCGATCGCACCGATCTCGACGACCGCCTCGGGTCGTTTGATGCGGTCCTTGAACCAGTCCATGCTGTCGAGTCCACCGGCCAGCACCCAGGCCTCGTCGTGCTGGTCGAGCAGGCTCAGCGCCTCGTCCACGCTCGTCGGTTGGAAGAGCTCGAACGAGGGGATCATGTCGCGAATGACTGCCATCGTCCCGCCCTCCTCTAGATGTGGATCTCTGTGAGCTGAGCGGGCTGCGGTCGCCCTTCCAGCTCCGCCAGGATCACGTCGGTCGTGAGCGGCGTCCGGCACAGACACTTCCCGCCGAGCGCATCGGCGATCGCCGATGTCACCGCCGCGGCGCCCGCGCCGACGGGCGGCTCACCGATGCCCTTGATGCCCCCCGGGTTCTCCGGATCCGGGATGCCGGCGGCAACCCAGTCCATCTCGAGCGGAACGTCGAGGATGCCCGGGGGTCTCGCCGTGTAGAGCCGGTGTGCGAACGGCACGCCCCACGTCGGGTCGAACACCCACTTCTGGCTCCGCGCCTGACCGAAGCCCTGCACCGACCCGCCGTGGATCTGCGCGCCGAGGCTTCGGGGGTGAAGCACCACGCCGCAGTCGGTCGAGCCGGTGTAGTCGACGAGCTGCACGTCCCCCGTCTCGACGTCGAGCTCGACGACCGCGAACCCGACGACCCACGACCAGGTGCCGCCCTCGTGCGAGTAGTTGTCCTTCGCCACGCCCATCGCGCCCTGACCCGCGAGCGCCGTCGCGGAGCGGACGGTCACGTCGTTGATGTCCTCGGGGAGCTCGTGGCCATCGTATCTGCCCCCCATCTCGATGGCGCGCTCGGCCGCCTGGGCGAAGCTCATCGATCCGCCCGGGCCAGAGATACGACCGCCCGAAGCTCGGTAGGAAGAAGCCGAGCCACCGAGCGTCGCGGCGGCGATCTCCTCGAGCTTCTGCTTGAGATCGAGCCCGGCCGCATGGTTGGCGCGCGTGTGCGCGTGCGCGGTCTGGCTCCCGGCCTGCACGGAGCTGTACGGGAGGTGTTGAGAGCTGTCGCCCCAGATGACGGCACAGTCTTCCCACTCCATCCCCAGCACATCGGCCGCGGCGCGGCCCGTGTCGGCCATGGAGTGCGTCCCGAGGTTCCCGATCCCCTGGTGGATGTGGAGCATGCCATCGGGGCGGATCAGAAGCAGACCGTCGAAGCCCGAGGACCCACCGACGTAGGGACTCATCCCCATCCCGACGCCGGTGACCTTGGTGCCGTTCCGCTGACCGCTCAGCGCCCGCTTCTCCGCCCAGCCGAACTGCTCGGCGCCGGCCTCCATCGCCTCGCGCACGAACGTGCCGGTCGTCTTGCCTCGATTGGGTCCGAAAGAAGAATCGCTGTCCGGCGCGTTCATCATCCGTATGGCGAGCCGGTCGATCCCCAGCTCGCGCGCCGCCTTGTCGACGAGCGGCTCGAGCATGGCCACGATCTGGGCGCCGCCGGGCGCCCGCTGCGCCGCTCGCGGGGGCGTGTTCGTGTAGATCGTGATCCCGCGGAACCGCATCGCGTCGGGCTGATACATCAGATCCGTGCACGCGCCCGCCGTGTTGTAGTCGCCCGAACGACCGTACGGACCGTGATCCTGGACGATGTAGAGGTCGACCGCGGTGATCGTCCCATCGTTCTTGAACCCCATCTTGACCCAGGACTGGAATCCGGGTCGGGCCCGACCGATGTAGTT